>JBJSZF010000159.1:0-9726 GCA_046090125.1 Verrucomicrobiota bacterium | reverse complement strand
CTGCGTCCACCCCAGCACCTTCTCGCGCGCGCCCTTGTCGGGGAACAGCTCGGCCAGCCACGTGATGGCCGCCACGAACTCGATGCACACGCCCACGAAGGTCGCGCACCGAAAGAACAGGAACCACGGCAGCGACGTGCTGAAGGCCGCGAGCACGGGGGAGAACGAATACAGGAAGATGCTGCCGGCGAGGACGGTCTTGCGGCCGAGGCGGTCGGTGAGCCATCCGCCAAGGAGGCCGAAGACGCCGCCGCAAAGGGCGGTGATCCAGAGGAGGTTGCCGACCCACTGGGTGACGAGCGGGTTGCTGGGCGGCACCTGGAGGATTTCCGCGATGGCGGGCCCGGCCACCAAGGGGAGCATCAGGAGCTCGTAGGTATCGAAGGCGAAGCCGATGGAGGCGATGATGCAGACGAGCCAGAGGACATGGCGCGGCAAGGGGGCGAGGGATCCCGAGGGGGCGTTCATACGCGTGCGTATCAAACGCCCCAAGCCCCACGCAACGCAACCCCCCTTTTCAGGCCCGCGCCGCGCACGCCCACCGCTTTCAGCGCCCCGGCGTCCTCGGGTCGCCCACGTAGGCCGCGTGCCCGTCAAGCAGGAGACGGTTCCGCCCGCCGGCGTGCGCGGTGCGGCCGCGTAGCGATTCGGGCAAGGCTTGGATCGTGGCCGGAAAATAGACATCCACCGCCAGCTCGACGTCGGAGGGGCCGTTGGGCGGTCCCGACGGCGATGACGCTGCGGCGCGCAACGTCGCCACGCACTCCTCCTCGGAACGGCTCCAGAAATTGTCCGAGGGAACGGGCTCGTCCGCGCGGTCGAACCGCCACATCCAATACCGGACGGGGGCCGCGTTGGTGTCGGCCGACGTGAATTGCCGCGCTTGGGGAGACGGGTTCCACGCGGCGGACCGCGCGGCGGGGCAGCTCCATGCCTTGCCGATGCCCAGCGTGTTGCTGAGGACGATGGCCGCCCAGCCGGCGCGTGGATCGCTTGCAGGCCATGAGGACCATGGCCGATACCCCTCGGGCAGCATGGACTTCAGATCGCGCCGGTCGGGGAAGCGGCCTCCGTGGTCGTCCAAGTACAGCCTCCATGCGACGGATTGTTGGCGGAGGTTGGAGAGGCAGGCTGCGCGGTGCGGGGATTGTCTCGCCTTGGACAGCGCCGGGAGAAGCAGGGCTGCAACGAGGGCGAGGATGGCGAAGACGACGAGCAGTTCCAACAAGGTGAACGCCGCTTGGAGGGAGGTCCGAGTCATGGTCCATCGAGGGCGCGGGGAGGCGAGGGGACCGGGCCGCCGGAGGGCGGCCTGGGGAGCGTCAGGGCGGGCAACGGTTGGGCATCCTCTTGGCATCGGCATGGCGCCCGCACCGATCGTGGGCTGGCACCGCGCCCATCCCCGGGCGGCGGGTGGCGTTCATGCCCGGGCACTGGAAACGGAGGCCGCATCCTGAGCGAGGCTAGGCCGGGTTCCCGGAAGGGTGGTAGGGGATTGTCGGTGGGTCTGCGGGCATGTTGCCGGGTAATTGTAGCGCGCCGTGCGGGACCGGCGATCCGAGCGGAAGGAAGGCTTGCTTCGGGGGTGGGGCCTGAGGGCATCTTTTCCAGGAATCCCGGGCGAGACACGGCAACAGGGCGGGGCCTCGCGCAGGGATGAAACCGGAATCCTCATGTCGCCGATGACGACACCATGTCGAGGGCCCGTGGCCACGCGCCGTGAATGGCTGCGCGTGGGTGGCCTTGGAGCGTTTGGCCTGGGCCTCTCTCGATTGCTGGCCCCGATGGGCGCCGCACGGACGGTGGCGGGCGGGGCTGGGGTGGGGACCGCGATGGCGGGCGCGAGCTTTGGCCGTGCGAAGTCGTGCATCCTCTTGTTTCTGGCGGGGGGGCCGCCCCAGCACGAGACGTTTGACCCCAAGCCGGACGCGCCGAGCGAGGTCCGGGACGTGTTCCGGTCGATCCGCACGAGCGTGCCCGGGACGCATTTTTGCGAGACGTTGCCGCACACGGCACGCGTGGCGCATCGGTTGTCGGTCGTACGTTCGATGACGACCGACATTGACGCCCATTCGACGAGCGGCGCGTTCATGCTGACGGGGTACGAGCCCCAGACGAAGGCGGAGAACGTGCCCCCCGGCCCGCAGGACTGGCCGAGCATCGCGTCGGTCGTGGCCGCGCTGAAGCCCAGCGTGCGGTCGCCGATGTCGTCGGTGGTGCTGCCCGAGCCCTTGGGCAACGACGGGAACATCCTGTGGCCGGGACAGGACGGCGGGTTCATGGGGCCGACGTGGCATCCTCTCCTGATGCGGTGCGACCCCACGGTGTTGCCGGTGCAGATCGAGGGGTTGATGCGTCATGGCGACGTCTCGGACGTCCGGCTGGAGGATCGCGGGCGGTTGCTGGACCAGTTGGACGCTCACTTTCGCGCGGGGGAGGCGAGCGCGCCGGTGACGGGGTGGGACGTGTCGCGGCGCAAGGCCTTCGAGCTGCTGCATGCGGAGGCGAGCCGGCGGGCCTTTGAGGTCGAGCGCGAGCCCTCGGCACTGAGGGAGGCGTACGGGCCGCACAAGTTTGGCCGGAGCGTTCTGTTGGCACGGCGCCTTGTGGAGGCGGGCACGCGGTTGGTGCAGGTCAACTGGCCGCGCGAGGGAAAGGCCGAGGTGGCGGGAAGCCCCTTGTGGGACACGCACGCCAACAATGCCGGCCGCGTCCGGGACGTGCTGTGCCCGCAGTTCGACCGCACGTTTGCGACGCTGGTGGAGGACCTCGCCGAGCGCGGGCTCCTCGACGAGACCCTGGTGATTGCGATGTGGGAATTTGGTCGTTCGCCCAAGATCAACGCGGTGGGCGGCCGGGATCACTGGGGCGCGTGCTTCTCGATTGCCCTGGCGGGCGCGGGCATCCCGGGCGGGCAAGTCATTGGATCCAGCGACCGCATCGGCGGGTATCCCGACTCGCGTCCGGTGCGTCCCCGTGACCTGGCGGCCACGGTGTTTCACCTGCTGGGGATCGAGCCGGGGCGTGAGTTCCTGGACCCGATTGGCAGGCCGCGCATGGTGACGGACGGGGGCATCCCCGTCCGCGAGTTGGTGGGGGGCTGACGGGGCGGGCCTTTTGTGTCCGGCGCGGGGGCTGGTCGCCCGAGGGATCCAGGCCTTGCGGGGGGAGCGGGCCGCGAAGTGCCGCCCGCTCGTTGACGGTTGAGATTCGTCCGGGATGAGGATGCGATGACGCGCATGGCGGATCCATTGGAGTCCAAGCGGCAGATGGTGCGGCAACATCCGACGAGCGAGCTGGCGCGGTTCAGCCTTGGAAAAGCCTTGTTTGACCGCGGCGAGTGGGTGGAGGCGACGGAACACCTGCGGGTGGCGTTGGAGCGGAAGCCGGACTGGATGGTCGTGCAGATCTTGCTGGGCAAGTGCGCCCTCGGATTGGGGGACCGGCTTGCGGCACGCTCCGCGCTCGAACGCGCCCGCGACCTGGCGGTCGCACAACATCATGAGGGCCCGTTGATGGAGTTGGAGGCCCTGCTGGCAGACTTGGAGGAAGGGACATGATGGAAGGCGATGCATGCGCGGCAACGGGCGCGCCGTCGATGGAGGCGTGGGGGCCGGCGGCATGGCTACTGCGCTGGGAACGGGATGCGCCCGGGGCCGTCGGGTGGATGTCGCGTCGGCTGGAGGAGGATCCGCCGGAGGGGCTGGAGGAATGGGTGGCGGCGTTCTCCTCGGTGTTGCTGCGGTTCAAGGGACGGGCGCCCGGCGAGGAGTCGGTGCGGTCGTGGATGGGGGCGTTGCCCGCAGCGTGGCCCCAGCAGGACTCGGGGCGCCTGGTGGAGGTGCCGGTTCGGTACGACGGGCCGGACCTGGAGGAGGTGGCGCGGCGGACGGGGCTGGGGGTGGACGAGGTGGTGCGGAGGCACACGGGCGGGAGCTATCGGGTGCGGTGCCTGGGCTTCAGCCCGGGCTTTGGCTACCTCGAGGGCCTGGACCCGGCGTTGCATGTCCCGCGGCGGGACACGCCACGGGAGCGGGTGCGGGTGGGTTCGGTGGCCATCGGCGGCGAACATGCCGGGGTGTACACGGTGCCCAGCCCGGGTGGCTGGCACGTGTTGGGCACGACGTGCCGGCGGTTGTTTGATCCCGCTGCGGCGCGGTTGGCGGACCGGTTCGTGTTGGCGGCGGGAGACCGGGTTCGATTTGTGGCGGTTGGGGAGGGGGGTGGGGTTGATGTGGAGGGAACGCGCTGGGCGGCTCCGGCGGTGCCATGGCTGCGGGTGCGCGCGACCGGCGCCGTGTTGGGCGTGCAGGACGACGGCCGCGGCGGGTGGTCGCGGTTCGGCGTGCCGGCCGGAGGCTCGCTGGACCGGGTGGCGGCGCATTGGGCAAACCGTCTGCTGGGTAACGAGGACGGCGCGCCCGTTTTGGAGGTGGCGGGCGGCGGGCAGGTGCTGGAGGCGTTGATGCACGTCACGGTGTCGGTGACTGGGGCGGATCCGCAGGGGCAGGTTCAATCCCCGAACGGGACGGCACGGGGCGTGCGGGCTTGGTCCACGATGGCGCTGGCTCCCGGGGACGTGGTGACGTTTCGCGGGCCGAGGCAGGGGACGTGGACCTACCTCGGGTTGGCGGGCGGGGTGGATGCCCCGCGGGTCATGGGGAGCGCCTCGCTCAATCGAAGGGCGGGATTGGGCGCGGCTCCTTGCTCGGGCGAGACGGTGGCGGGGCGCGCGCCCGATGCCTTGCTGGGCGGCGGCGCGGCGTCGCGTTGGGTGAATCCTGCCCGGCTTCCGGCGCTGGGCCCAGGCACGGTGCGCGTGTGGCCCGCGCCACAATCGGCGTGGTTGGACAACGAGGGACGCCGGGCGTTGTTCCGCCAGCCGTGGCGCGTGGGGCTGAGGTCGGATCGCGTGGGTTACCGCATGGAGGGGGAACCCGTCCGGTTGGCGGCGCGGCGGCTCGAATCGGAGCCGGTGTTGCCGGGGACGATCCAACTGCCGCCGGACGGCCTGCCGATCGTGACGATGCCGGATGGCCCGACGGTGGGGGGTTACCCCAAGGTGGGATGGGTGGATCCGCGGGACATGACGCGCCTGGTACAGGCCGGCCTGGGGCGCATGGTCGAGTGGGCACCGGTGGGCTGGGATTGAACGGGGGCGCGGAACGTAGCGGGCCGATGGAACTGAACTGCGACGTGGGGGAGGGCGAGCCGGCGGAGGTGACGGCGGCCTTGGCCCGTTGGGTGCAACGCATCAACGTGGCGTGCGGGGGACATGCGGGGGACGACGAGACGATGGTGCGTTGCGTGGGCTTGGCGCGACGGCACGGGTTGAAGCTGGGAGCGCATCCGGGGGTTCCTGGGGCGTTGGGACGGGCAACGGTGCATCCCACGGCGGAGGAGATGCTGGGTTGCGTGGTGCCGCAGGTGGAGCGGTTGGGACGCCATGCCGCCGCCGCAGGCCACGGGATGGGCCACGTCAAGCTGCACGGAGGGCTGTACCACGCGGTTGAAGGGAACCTGGCCTTGGCCCGTGCCCTCGCACGCTGGGCCAGGGAACAACCATTTCGATGGGAATGGGTCGGCCTTCCCAATGGATGCCTACGCGTGGCGGCGTTGGAGAACGGCCTGGCGTTCGTGGCCGAGGGATTCCTGGACCGGGCGTATCAACCGGATGGAACGTTGGTTCCCCGCGGGACGCCCGGGGCCGTCCGCTGCGGTGCGGAGGCGGCCGTCCAACGCGTGGAACGGTGGCGGGCGACGGGTTGCGTCGAGGCCATCGACGGGACGCTGGTGCCGCTCGACGTGGCCACGTGGTGCGTCCATGCGGACTCACCGGGGTGCATCGAGGTGGTGGAGGCGGTGGCGAGACGGTTTGCGTCCGGGCCGGTAGCGGATGGGAAACCCGTTGCGTGAGGGGCCCGCAACGCGCCGGGCCGTCGGTTGGGTTGTCGCGAGGACGTGGCGTGGCGCCTCCGGTGGAGGTGGCCTGCGTCAGGCGTTGCCGAGGGTCCAGGCGAGGTGGCCGCCGACGATCGTGTGCGTGGCGCGCCCCTTCAGGCGCCAGCCATGGAAGGGGTTGTTGCGCGACTTGCTGGCGGTGTCGGCCCGGTCGCAGGTCCAGCTCAGGCCCGGGTCGATCACGGTGACGTCGGCGACGGAGCCCACCGCGAGGGTTCCACGACCTCCGTCGAGGCGCAGCATTCGGGCGGGGTTGCAGGTGAGCTTGGCCAGCAACGGGGCGAGCCCCATGCGGCCCGTGTGATGGAGTTGCATCAAGGACAACGCCAGCTCCGTCTCCAGGCCCACGATGCCAAAGGGCGCGAAGTCAAACTCCACCTCCTTCTCTGCTTCGGTGTGCGGGGCATGGTCGCTGGCGATCACCTCGAGGGTCCCGTCGGCGAGGCCGTCGAGGATGGCGTCGCGGTCCGCCGCCGAGCGCAACGGCGGGTTCATCTTCCAGTGCGTGTGATAGGACGGCCAGGAGGGCAACGGGCCGCCCTCGAACCATCGCCGCGCAAGGTCCGCGCCGTCCTGCCCCCAGAACGCCTCGGAGCCCGCGATGGAGGCGTCCGTGAGCACGAAGTGATGCGGGCAGGCCTCGCCCGAGATGGGGACGCCGCGGCGCCGCGCCTCGCGCAGGAGTCGAATTGAGCCCGCCGCCGACAGGTGTTGGCAGTGCACGTGGGTGCCGGTTTGCTCCGCGAGGAGGATGTTGCGCGCGACGATCATTTCCTCGCCCGCGCTGGGCCATCCGCGCAGCCCCAGCACGAGGCTCCAGTGCCCTTCGTGCATGACGCCGTCGGTGACGAGCCCGTAGTCCTGGCAATGGTCCATGACCGGCAACCCGAACTGCCGAGCGTACTCCAACGCCCGCCGCATGAGGTCGTTGTTCTGGATGCAGTGGCCGTCGTCCGTGAGCGCCACCACGCCGGCCCGGGCCAAGGACCCGATGGGAGCGAGCTCCTCCCCGGCGATCCCCTTGGACAAGGCCCCCGTGACCTCCACGCGCACGACGGCGTCCCGCGCCTTCTCCTGGATGAGGGCGACGGTGGAGGCGCTGTCGATGGCCGGGGAGGTGTTGGGCATGCACACGACGGTGGTGAACCCGCCCCGTGCGGCGGCACGTGCCCCGGTGGCGATGGTCTCCTTGCCGGTCTGCCCGGGCTCTCGCAGGTGGACGTGGAGGTCGATCAAGCCGGGGCAGACGACCTTGCCCGTGCAGTCGATGCGATGGGTTCCGCCCTCGGCTCCCAGCGATCGATCATCGCCGATGGCAGCGACGAGGCCGTCCTTGAGGAGGATGGAGGCGACTTGATCCAGGCCCGAGGCAGGATCGATGACGCGGCCATTGGCGAGAAGAAGCGAACCCATGGGCGGCGAGGCTATCGTCTCGCGGCTTGACGGGGCAAGCGCGCCGCCCCAGCCTGCTCCACCAGATGCGGGTGTAGCTTAGTGGTAAAGCTCCAGCCTTCCAAGCTGGCTATGAGGGTTCGATTCCCTTCACCCGCTCCATTTCCCGACCCAGCTGAGGCTGACTGGTTCCCGAGTTCCAGGGTTCCATCCCAAGAGTCTCCATCGTGTTACCGAGACAGTCGCGGCGTGCCTGGGGGATCGGTTCGTGAATGTTCGCGGTTGGGGAATCAAGTTGGCCCGTGAAGGCTCGGCTTTGGACAGCGGGATCCAGCGTGGAGCGAGGTGCAAGTTGTTCCGTGGAGGTTCGCAGGGACTACGCGCCCGGGGTCCACGGCGCATTCCGGATCGCGTCGGGTGGCCTGAACTCAGTCCAAGTGGCGGCGCAGACGCAGCAACGGTTGAAGCAGCAGTTGCGCAAGTATGCGGGGGGTGGGGGGCTGATCTTGGACGAGGTGGGGTATCTGCCGATCGACAAGGCGGGAGCGGACCTGATGTTCCAGGTGCTGGCGGCGCGCTACGAGAAGGCGTGAACGATGCTGACGACGAACCGTGCGTACAAGCACTGGCCTGAGATCTTCAACAACGACGCGACGCTGACGGCGGCGTTGCTGGACCGGTTGGTGCACCACGTTAGCACAATCGTGATCGAGGGGAGGAGCTACCGGACGCGGGAGCAGATCGCGGAGCCCTGAGCGCAGGGGGCTGCCAGGGAACGACGCCGCCGGAGCGATGCCCCGGCGTCGTTTTTCGTTGGGAGGCGGGCTGTGGTTTTCAAACCGGCAATTGCAAGTGTGCTTCACGCCGGCGCTGACATGGCCGGACAGGGGCGGATGCAGCAGCCCGGCCGGCAAAGGGGTATCGACGACCGCCGCGGTCTGTAGATAAGAACAGGGCGAAGCAGGAATCTGGGCGCCCATGCGCTCCCCAGGGAGTACGTTGGGTGGCATGGCCGGGTTGGATGCGACCCGCGGGCACCGCGTGGTTGAGGACGCAGGGCCGACGGGGTCGCTCGGTCGTTGAGGGGGGTGCCCGGAGCGCGTGGGCCAGCCGAGGAAGGGTGATGTGATGAAGACGGACTTGGACGAAACGAAGCGCGGTTGGGGCGGGGTGTGCCGGGGATGGCGTTGGTGCGTGAGCGGACCGTTGCCGGGGCTGGGGGCTTGGGCGTTGGCGGGGTGGATGGTCCTGGCGGTGGGTGGGGGTTGCCGGCGTGAGGCGCCCCCGGGAACGCCGGATGCGGTGGCGTGGGTGGGAGGTCGGCCGGTGTTGGCCACGGCGTTGGAGTCGGAGCTGCGGCGGCGGTCGGGCGGAGGGCAGGCGGTGGACCGGGACAAGGTCTTGGCGGAGTTGGTGGAGCTGGAGGCGGCCTATGGGCAGGCGGTGGCGTCGGGGTTCCTGGATCAGCCGGATGTGCAGCGGGCGATCCGGCTGCTGGTGGCGGACCGGCTGCGGGAATCCAAGGCGGGCGAGCTGGCGGGGGAAACGGGGATGGGGGAGGAACGGGCGCGTGCGTTGTACGCGGCGAACACGAACCGGTTCGTGAGGCCGGAGGCATGGAACGTGGCGTGGATCCGGATGGAAGTGTCGAGAAAGGCCACGGAGGAAAAGAAGGCGCAGGCGATGGTGCGGGCGCGGGCGTTGAAGCAACGCGCGGTGAAGGAATGCGCCGGGATGCCGCACTTTGGGCCGTTGGCGGCGGATGCGTCGGCGGATGCGTCCACGCGGTACCGGGGCGGGGAGCTGGGCTGGATGACGGCGGAGCAGATGGGATCGAGGCTGGACGGGGCGGTGGTGGCGGCGGCGAGGGGCCTGGGGACGGCGGGGGGTGTGTCGGAGCCGGTGGTGGCGGAGGACGGCATCTACTTGGTGAAGCTGATGGGGCGGCGCCCGGCCCAGTTGCGGTCGTTCGACGAGGTGCGTCCGCAATTGGACCATGAGCTGGCGACGCGGGCGCGGCGGGAGCGCGAGGAGCGTTGGTCGCGATGGTGTCGCGAAGGCGTGGAGGTGCGTGTGATGTCGGACCGGCTGGCGCGCGTGGAGGTGCCGAGGCCCGGGACGAACGGCCCGACGCCGCCCGGACCGATGAGGGCTCCGTGAGCGGCATGAACAAGGGGTGTGGGTGCATGGTTGGGGCGTGGTGGGCATTGGCGGGGATCTTGGTGGTCCTCGGGCTTGGCCGCGTGGGTGCGGAGGAGCCTTTGCCTGCGGTGACGGCGGACCATGCGATGACGGTTTTTGGGGTGGAGGAGGGGTTGATGTCGCCGGCGTTGGCTGCGGTGACGTATTGCAAGGCGGATGGTCGGGTTTGGG
>JBJSZF010000158.1:0-1890 GCA_046090125.1 Verrucomicrobiota bacterium | reverse complement strand
GGAGTTGTCAGCAGCCATGGCAATCGAAGTGGATGAAGTCAGCGAACGACGGGATTGGCCGCCCTGGGAGGGCGACGACGGGAGAGGTTACGGGGAGCCGGGAATCGTTGGAACGTCAAACTGAGCGAGCGGCGAGCGGTGAGCGGCGAGCGGGGAGCGGGGAGCGGGGAGCGGGGGGCGGGGGGCGGGGGGCGGGAGCGATGGGGCGCGCTCGTTTCTGGGCGCCGCGTGGAGGCCTTTCGGGCGGGACTCGATGAGATCGTTACCCGGCGGTGCGGAGCGCGGCGAGGAGGTCGTCGAGGCGCTTGGCAGACACGGGGCGGGCCGTGCCCAGTTCCTGGGCGAAGGTGGACACGCGGAACTCCTCGAGCGCCCATTGGAAGTCGGCGGAGAGGGCGCGGCCCTCGGGGGTGGTGGGGGGCGTGGCGGCGATCCGGTCGGCGGCCTGGACGTAGGGGGCCACGACGCGTGCCCGCTCGGCGTCCTTTGCCGGGTTCAACGCCGCGCGCTCGACGCGAATGGCAAGCGCACGCAGGTAACGGGGCAGGTGCGGCATCCGCAGCGCGTCGATGCGCTCGGGGAAGCGCGGTGGAACGAGGGCCAGCAGCTCGGCGGCGAGGCCCGTGGCCGGACGCGCCGGGGCGGTTGCGGGGGCTGCGGCCGGCGCGTTTTTGGGGGCGTTGGACGGCGCGAGCTTTCCCAGTTGGCTGAGGTCGTTCAGCACGACGCGCCGGGGCGCCGAGGCGTTGGGGGCGGGCGCAACCGCTCCAGCCTGGACCCCGATCTTCTGTGCAGCCTCGCGTCGGCGTTCCAGCACGTCGCCGACGTGCGCGATCCACGGGGGGACGGCGACCCGCAGGCGCGTGCGCACGGCCTCGACCGCCTCGTCGAACGCGGCCCGGCGCAAGGGGCGGAAGGCCTCGGGCGGCAGCGCCTGGCTCCGGATCCACGCGGCGCTCGATTCCATCAAGTCCTCCCATGGCCCCAGCGGCGCATACAACAGGGCGTGCCGGGACAGGCCCCGAAGGTCCTTCTCCATCCACGCGAAGTCCTTTTGCAGCGCCAGCTCGACCAGACGGTGCAGGCCAGCCCGCGAGGCCTCCGAGGCCGCCGTCGCGGACCGGAACAACCGCACCGAGACGCCGCCGTCTTCGACCGCGAGGCCGGGCCACGCCATCACGGGCAGCCCGCCCACGTGCCCGACCAGCAAAGACTCGGGCAGGTCGCCGAAGCTCCAGCCCGATAGCCCGAACCGTTCCCAGCGCCGGGCCGCGTCGGCCCATTCCGGCGATTGCTCCGGCGGGCGGGCGGCGGCGGGCGTGGCCTGGAACTGCTCCTTCAACGTGGCCAGCTCGCGCCCGGCGGCGACGACCTTGCCGCCGGGGCCGACGACCTCGACGCGGGTGCGGAGGTGGGCGGGGATGGCGGCGTTGGGCCAGCTTGCGGGTTGAACGTCCACGCCGTAGCGGCGGCGGAGGAAGGCCGCGAGGTCGTGCAGCAACGAGGCCCCGGTCGGGCGCAGCTCGCGCACAATTTCCTCGACCTTGGGCGGGAACGGCATGAGGTCGCGGCGCAGCGCCTTGGGCAAGGCGCGCAGGAGCTCAAGGGCCAGCTCGGGGCGCAGGCCCGGGACGGACCATTCGACCTCGGCGGGGGCGACGCTGCGGACGACATCGACGTCGAGGCGTACGGTGACGCCGTCGTGGTCCTCGCCCGGCGCGTAGGCGTAGCGCACGGCGGCGGCCTGGCCGGACAACGCCACGGCGTCGGGGAACGCCTCCGCGTCGTAGGAAAGGTCCGCGCCGCCGGTGAGGTCGGCCTCCGTGGCGAAGAGGAACCTGGGGTCGCGCGCCTCGCGCACGGCGCGGTCGAGCTCGTCGAGCGACGACA
>JBJSZF010000157.1:0-1677 GCA_046090125.1 Verrucomicrobiota bacterium | reverse complement strand
CCTCCCCTTCCCGCCCCTCGCTCCCCGCTCCCCGCTCCCCGCGCCCCGCACGGCGCTTGCCCCCCCTCGCGCCGCCTCCTACCTCCCCACCGTGCTTGCCCAAACCCAGTCCGCCGCCGTCGTTGGCATCGATGCCGTCCCCGTCCAGGTCGAGGTCGATTCCGGCTACGGCGACACCAAGGTCACCGTCGTGGGCCTCCCCGACGCCGCCGTCAAGGAATCCACCCACCGCGTCATGAGCGCCCTTTCCAACTCCGCCTTCCACGCGCCGCTGGGCCGCGTCGTCGTCAACCTCGCCCCCGCCGACATCCGCAAGGAAGGGCCTTCCTTCGACCTGCCCATTGCCCTGGGCATCCTGGCCGCCACGGAACAGGCCGAGCCTCGCAAGCTCGACCGCGTGATGGTGGTCGGGGAACTCGCCCTCACCGGGGCCGTGCGCCCCGTCAAGGGAGCCCTGCCCATCGCCATGCGCGCCGCCGCCATGGGCCTGGATGCCGTCGTCGTCCCCGCCGAGAACGCCGCCGAGGCCGCCGTCGTCCAAGGCCTCGACGTCATCCCCGTCCGCAACCTGCGCGAGGCCGCCCTCTGGCTCGAAGGCAACACCCCCATCGACCCCGTCCGCATCGACGTCGAGTCCC
Source organism: Verrucomicrobiota bacterium (assembly GCA_046090125.1). Lineage (GTDB taxonomy): Bacteria > Verrucomicrobiota > Verrucomicrobiia > Limisphaerales > UBA9464 > UBA6176. Next base: position 1,039 of record JBJSZF010000157.1, on the reverse strand, counting down.
TCTTCCAGGCTCCGCCCACGGAGGACCTGGACCTGTCCGACGTGCGTGGGCAGGAATCCGCCAAGCGCGCCCTCGAGGTCGCGGCGGCCGGCGGGCACAACCTGCTCCTCATCGGGGTGCCCGGCACCGGCAAGAGCATGCTCGCCAAGCGCCTCGCCACGATCCTTCCGCCCCTTCACCTCGCCGAGGCCCTCGAAACCACCCAAATCCACTCCATCTGCGGCCTCCTCACGCCCGGCCAGGCCCTCGTCACCCAACGGCCGTTCCGTTCCCCCCACCACACCGCCTCCGACGCCGGCCTCCTTGGTGGCAATGCCCATCCCACCCCGGGCGAAATCTCCCTCGCCCACCATGGTGTCCTGTTCCTCGACGAGCTTCCGGAGTTCAAGCGCTCCGTGCTCGAAACCCTTCGGCAACCCCTCGAGGAGGGACGCGTCACCATCTCCCGCGCGGCCGGCACCATGACCTTCCCCGCACAGTTCACCCTCGTCGCCGCCATGAACCCCACGCCGGACGGCAAGATGCCCCACGAAAGCCGTTCCTCCCCGCGCGAGATCGCCAGCTACCTCGGCCGCGTCTCCGGCCCCCTCCTGGACCGCATCGACCTCCACGTCGAGGTGCCCGCCGTGCGCTTTGCCGACCTGTCCCGCGCCCAAGCGGGCGAGCCCAGCGCCGTCGTCCGCCAACGGGTCGTGGCCGCCCGCGACCTCCAGCGCGCGCGCTACGCCGGTCGCCCCGTCAACTGCAACGCCCGCATGAGGCCGCGCGACCTCCGCGAGTTCGTCCGCCTCGACGAACCCACCCGCGACATGCTCCGCGTCGCCATGACCGACCTCAACCTCTCCGCCCGCGCCCACGACCGCATCCTGAAGGTCGCCCGCACCTTGGCCGACCTCGCGGGCCGCCCCGACGTCACCGCCAGCGACATCTCGGAAGCCATTGGGTTCCGCAACCTCGACCGCCAGCTTTGGGGGTAGCGTTTCCCGAGTTCCGGTCGCCGTCCGCGCCCTGGCACCTCGCAAGGCTGACCGCCGAAACC
>JBJSZF010000156.1:0-3052 GCA_046090125.1 Verrucomicrobiota bacterium | reverse complement strand
CCTGCGGTATGCGTGGCCCAGCGAGCCGGAGGCGGGCGAGATCGACCGCCTGGTGCACGACAAGCTTCGCAGGCTCCGGATCCTGCCGTCGGGGTTGTGCACGGACGAGGAGTTCGTCCGCAGGGTCCACCTCGACGTGGTGGGATTGTTGCCGACGCGGGCGGACACGGAGCGTTTCCTGGCGGATGGGGCTCCGGACAAGCGGGCGCGGCTGGTGGCCGAACTGGTGGGGCGCAAGGAGTTTGTAGAGCTGTGGACGATGCAGTTGGCGGAGCTGCTGCGCATCCGCAGCGACGGCAACCAGCAGATGAGCCAAAAGGCGGCCCTGCTGTACTTCAACTGGCTCAGCCAACGGCTCGAGGCCGGGGACCCGATCGACCGAATCGTGCGCGACCTGTTGTCGGCCACGGGCGGCACGTTCGCCAACCCGGCCAGCAACTTCTACCAGGTCGAGCAGGACACGTTGAAGCTGAGCGAGAACGTCGCGCAGGCCTTCATGGGGATGCGCCTCCAGTGCGCGCAGTGCCACAACCACCCGTTCGACCGCTGGACGATGGACGACTACTACGGGTTCGCGGCGTTCTTCGGGCAGGTGGGGCGCAAGGCCGCGCAGGACCCGCGCGAGCGCATCGTCTTCAACGCCGGGTCGGGCGACGTGAAGCATCCCGTGGGCGGACGCGCCATGGCCCCCAAGTTCCTGGGCGGCTCCATGCCCGACGTGACCGGCAAGGACCGTCGCGCGGTCGTAGCCGAGTGGCTAGCCTCGCCGGGCAACCCGTGGTTTGCGCGCAACGTCGTCAACCGCGTCTGGGCCCACTTCATGGGCGCCGGGATCGTCGAGCCGGTGGATGACGTGCGCGTGAGCAACCCGGCGTCCAACCCCGAGTTGCTGGACGCGTTGGCGCGGCGCTTCGCCGAGTCCGGCTACAACCTCCGGGCGCTGGTGTCCGACGTTTGCAACTCGCGCGCGTACCAACGTTCCACGCGTCCCAACGAGTCCAACGAGGGCGACTCCCGCAATGCCTCCCACGCGATCGTCCGCCGCATCCGGGCGGAGGTTCTGCTCGACGCCATCTCGCAGGTGACGGGAACGCAGAACAAGTTCCCCGGGCTGCCGTTGGGAGCGCGGGCGGTCCAAATCGCCGATGGCAACGTGGAGACCTACTTCCTCACGACCTTCGGCCGGGCCAAGCGCGAGTCCGTCTGCTCGTGCGAGGTGAAGATGGAGCCGAACCTCTCCCAGGCGCTGCACCTGTTGATGGGCGACGCCACCAATAAACGCATCCCCGACGGCGGCGTGGTGGCTGCCGGCCTCAAGGCGGGCCGGTCGCCGGCCGAGATCATCAAGGACCTCTACCTCCGTTGCCTGAGCCGCAAGCCCACGGCCCGCGAGCTCGAGGACCTCCTCGCCCGCGTGCCCCAGGACAAGCCGCGCGAGGCCCTCGAGGACGTGTTCTGGTCCCTGCTCAACTCCAAGGAGTTCGTCTTCAATCACTGAACGCGCGCGAACGGATGAAGCCGCCGATCCCCAACTTGCCCATGCACGCGACCTCGCCGGCCCACGTTCGACGTGCGGGCATCGCGGCGGCCCCTTGGGCGTGTGCGGTGCTCGTGGCGTCGGCGGTGCCGGCCCTGGGCGCGGACCCGATCACGTATGACGACCACGTGGTCCCCGTCCTGCGCAACGCGTGCCTGAACTGCCACAACGCGGACAAGAAGAAGGCCGACTTCGATGCGTCGTCCTACGACGCGTTGATGGCCGGTGGCGGGAGCGGCAAGGCGGTCGTGGCGGGGGACGCGTCGGGCAGCCTCCTTTGGCGACTGGTCACCCACGCGGACGAGCCCCACATGCCGCCCAAGGGCTCGAAGCTGGGCGACGCCGACCTGGCGGTCCTGAGGCGATGGATCGAGGGCGGCTTGCTGGAGAATCGCGGGTCGAAGGCGGCGGCCGCGAGCAAGCCCAAGGCCGAGGTGGAGGTTCGGCCCGTGGGCCAGGGACGTCCGCCGGGAACGCTTCCGATGCCGGGCGAGGGGTTTCCCATGGAACCGTTGGCGGCGGCTCCGAGGCCGGGCGCGGTCGCGTCGATCGCCGCGAGCCCGTGGGCTCCGCTCATTGCGGTCACGGGCCAACGACAGGTGCTCTTGTATCATGCCGACACGCTGGCCTTGGCGGGCGCGTTGCCGTTTCCGGAGGGCTTCCCGTACGTCGTGCGGTTCAGCGCCTCGGGCCGGCTGCTGATGGTGGGCGGCGGCGTGGGTGCGAAGGTGGGCGTGGTGGGCTTGCACGACGTGGTCACCGGCCGACGGCTTGCGACGGTCGGGAACGAGCTGGACTCGGTGCTTGCGGCGGACGTGTCGCCGGACCAGTCGCGCGTGGCGTTGGGCGGGGCCTTGCGTGCGGTGCGAATCCTGGACGTGGCCACCGGAGCCGTGGTGCACGTGATCCGCAAGCACACCGACTGGGTCACCGCCGTGGCCTACAGCCCGGACGGCGTGTTGCTGGCGACGGCGGACCGCGCGGGCGGGCTGCACCTCTGGGAGGCCGCGACCGGCAACCCCTACGGCGAGCTGCGCATGACCAACCCGCGCCGCATCTCGGCGTTGTCATGGCGGGACGACGCCAACGTCCTCGCGGCGGCGAGCGAGGACGGGCAGGTCTGGGTTTGGGAGGCCGAGTCGTTGTCGCTCGTTCGCAAGTGGCAGGCCCATGCCGGCGGGGTCGAGGCCGTCGCGTTCGCGCACGACGGCCACCTCGCCACGGTCGGCCGGGACAAGAAGGCGGCATGGTGGGACGTGTCGGGCAAGAAGGTCCGCGAGCTGGGGACGCTGCCCGACATCGGGCTGGCGTTGGCCGTGACCGACGACCCGCCCCGCGTCGTTGCCGGGGACTTCTCAGGCTCGGTTCGCGTGTGGGACGCCGCCGGTGGGAAGGTGCGTGGCACGCTCGACACGAACCCGGCGGGGAAAACGCCCGAGGCGCGGGTGGCGTCGGCCGCGGCATCCGGGGCGTTGCCGCCCGCCACGGATCCGCGAGCGCGCGAGGGCGCCGGAT
>JBJSZF010000155.1:0-3740 GCA_046090125.1 Verrucomicrobiota bacterium | reverse complement strand
AACGTGATCGGGCTGCCGGTGGAACGATTGCAGGAGGTGTTGCCGACGTGGCTGCGGCCCGCCTGAGATTGCCCGGCCCTGCTCGCTGCTCGCCGCGCGCCGCCCCTCGCTGGAAATCCTCGTTCACATTCCAGTTCGTGGCGGCATGTTGGCCCGGGCACGATGCCGGTGCCTTGGACGAGAAAGGAACCTTATGGGACTGATGGATTACCTGCGCACACAATTCCTGGAGATCATCCAGTGGGAGGATGACTCGCGCGACACGTTGTCGTGGCGGTTCCCGGACCAGGACAAGGAGATCAAGAACGGGGCGCAGCTCATCGTGCGGGAGTCGCAGGCGGCGCAGTTCGTGCACCTGGGGCAGTTCGCGGACACGTTTGGCCCGGGCAAGCACACCCTGACGACGCAGAACATCCCCATCCTCTCGACGATCCTGGGGTGGAAGTTTGGGTTCGAGTCGCCGTTCAAGTGCGACGTCTATTTCGTCAACACGCGGCTGTTCACGGGGAACAAGTGGGGGACGTCGAACCCCGTGATGCTGCGCGACCCCGACTTTGGGATCGTGCGGGCGCGGGCGTTCGGGACGTATGACTTCAAGGTGGTGGACGTGCCGGTGTTCCTGCGCGAGGTGGCGGGGACGGATCATCACTTCCGGCTGGAGGAGTTCCAGGACACGATGCGGTCGCGGCTGGTTTCGGCGTTCACGGACGCGTTGGCGTCGAGCCGGCTGCCGGTGTTGGACGTGGCGTCGCGGTATGCCGAGGTGGGCGGGGCGTTGCTGCCGGTGCTGAACCCGGTGTTGCGGCAGAAGTACGGGCTCGAGCTCGGGGCCTTCATCATCGAGAACGTCTCGGTGCCGCCCGAGGTGGAGCAGGCGATCGACAAGCGCTCGTCGATGGCCGCGATTGGCAACCTCAACGACTACGTGAAGCTCCAGATGGCGGAGGGCATCGCGAAGGGGGACGGCGGCGGCGGGCCGGGCGGCCAGGTGACGCAGTTCGCCATGGGGATGGCCCTCGCCAACCAAATGCTCCAGCAGGCGGGCGGCATCCTGGGCCAGGCCACGCCACCGGCCGCCGGCGCGCCCGCGGCATCGCCGGTTCCCGCGCCGTCCGGCCCGCCGGTCCCGCCGCCGCTGCCCGAGCTGTTGTCGCCCGCCGACGCCGCTCGTGTCCTCGGCGTGACCGAGGCCGACGTGGTCCAGGCGCTGTCGGATGGCTCCCTAAAGGGCAAGAAGATCGGGTCGGCGTGGCGCGTCACGCGGGCTGCGCTCGACGAGTTCCTGAGGTCCTGACCCCGAGCGCCCGGCCGATTCACGACGGCCCATGCTTGGGAAAGACATCCCGTTGGCGGGTACGTGACGCATCCATGGAAGTCCCGTCGAAGGATCGTTCGCCCGGGGTTCCGCCGCCGTTGCCGGCTGTGGACGGGCGGGGGACGGGCGAGCCCGAGGCGGTGGCACTCGCGCGGCATCCGTGTGCGTCCTGTGGTGGCGAGGCGACGTGGAACCCGTCGCGCAAGGCGTTGGTGTGCTCGCACTGCGGCACGGTGGCCCCGGCACAACCCGAGGGCATGCCGGGCTCGCCCGACGCGATCGTGGAGCACGACCTGGTGGCGGCGCTCCGGGCGATCCCGGACGAGCGTCGGGGCTGGCGCACGGCACGGACGCAGGTGCGCTGCCAGTCGTGCACGGCCATCAGCGTGTTCGAGCCGGAGAAGGTGGGGCAACGATGCGAGTTCTGCGGGGCATCGGCGTTGGTGCCGTACGAGGAGGTGAAGGAGTCGTTCACGCCGGAGAGCCTGCTGCCGTTGGCGGTGCCGGAGGCCAAGGTCCGGGAGTCCGTGCGGGCGTGGTATCAGTCGCGGTGGTTTGCGCCCTCGTCCCTCGGCACGCGCGCCATGACGGACACCGTCCGCGCCCTGTACGTTCCGTACTGGACCTTTGATGCCCGCGTCCATGCGCCGTGGACGGCGGACAGCGGGTATTACTACTACGTGACGGAGACCTACCGCGATGCCAACGGTAACGTGCAGACGCGGCAGGTGCGGCGCGTCCGATGGGTTCCGAGCTCCGGCGTGGTGGACCATTTCTTCGACGACGAGCTGGTGCCCGCGACGCGCGGGGTGCACACGGGGTTGTTGAGGGCGGTGGAGCCTTTTCCGACGCGGTCGTTGGTGCCGTATGACCCGGGCTTTTTGGCGGGATGGGTGGTGGAGCGCTACCAGATCGACCTCGTGAGCGCGGCGCAGTCCGCGCGGGACACGATGACGGCGGAGCTGCGGAGCCTGTTTGCGTTGCAGGTTCCCGGCGACACGCATCGCAACCTTCAGGTCTTCCCCGAGTGGTCGGGGCAGACGTTCAAGCACATCCTGGTGCCCGTGTGGCTCCTGACGTACCAGCATCGGGGGCGCACGTTCCAACTGGTGGTGAACGGGGTCACGGGCGCGATTGCAGGGGAGCGGCCTTACTCGGTTTGGAAGGTCCTGCTTCTGGTCCTGGCCATCCTGGCCGTGGTGGGGCTCATGGCCTTGTTCCTGTCACCGCAGTCCTCCGGCGGCGGGATGGTGCGGTAGGGACGCTTGGGGAGGTCGAAGGCACCGCAAGGTCCTCCCGTGGATTGCGGTGGGGATGGCTCGGTTGCACCACGCCCTCCGCTGCGGGGGTGGGGCGCCCGGCGTGGGTGCCATCGAATGTCACCGCAGGAGACCCGAGCCGGATGTCATGGTTTTTGGGTGAGGGGGTGCGAGTAGGGGGGAGAAACGGGGCGGCGTGGTGGGTGAGGATGTTGGGCCGCGCATCGACGTTCCTGCGACGCGGGAGGATCCTTGTGATTTTACTCAATGCATTGAGCAAAACGGTCATGGTGGCCTTTGCGATGGCGTCGGCCTTTGCGGCGGCGTTCAAGCCCCACCGGATGCTGCTGATGGGCGGGGACGGGATTGGGTTGGAGGAGTTCCTGCTCAGGCCGGCGTCGCACTGGATCGAGCGTTCGGCACAGGGCTCCTGACGAACAGCGCCGGGACGGCGCTGCCACGGTCTGGGGGGGCTTGCCTCAGCGCCGGGACGGCGCTGGCACCTTTTTCGCGGGGCTTGGGCCCGGGACGGGACGATTCCGTGAGAGGCGGCGGCAAATCCAAGTGGACATCCGATGCGATGCTGCCGCGGTGGCGTCCTATGCCATGATCCCGTCGATGACGCGTCCGGCGATGCCGGTGAGGCGGGCGTCGAGGCCCTGGAACTTCACGGAGAGGCGGGTGTGCTCGATGCCGAGGAGGCGGAGGAGGGTGGCGTGGAGGTCGTGGACGTCGATGGGGTTCTCGACGGCGGCGTAGCCGAGCTCGTCGGTGGCCCCATAGACGGAGCCGCCGCGGACGCCGCCGCCGGCGATCCAGACGGAGAAGCCGGCGTTGTGGTGGTCGCGCCCGTCGCCGCCCTGGCTCATGGGGGTGCGACCGAACTCGCCGGCCCAGACGATGAGGGTGTCGCGGAGCATGTCCCGTTGCTCGAGGTCGGTGATGAGGGCCATGCAGGCTCTGTCGATTTCCTGGGCCTTGAACTCGACGCCCTGCTTCACGCCGCAGTGGTGGTCCCAGTCCTTGTGGTAAAGCTGGATGAAGCGGACGCCGCGCTCGGCGAGGCGCCGAGCAAGGAGGCAGTTGGACGCGAACGACCCGTCGCCGGGCTTGCAGCCGTAGAGTTCCATGACCTTGGCGGGCTCGCTGGACACGTCCATGAGGCC
>JBJSZF010000154.1:0-5478 GCA_046090125.1 Verrucomicrobiota bacterium | reverse complement strand
TGACCACGCGCCTCCCGCAGAGATGGTTCGACCATCTCGTCCTCGCGTTCGCCATGGTGGCCGGGGCCAAGTTCCTGCTCGCGTCGCGGGGTTTGCCGTGACCGGCGACCGTCCATAGGGTGCGCCCACATGGCGAACACGGCGCGGAAGCCAGACCTTCTCTTTCCAGGCGAGGCCGCCACGTGGCGCTCGGCAGGGGCCACCTGGGCGCAGTTGTTCGGGGACTTCCAGCGCTTGGGCGTCAGCCTCGAATGGCACGAGTTCACGATCCGCGAGCCCTTCGACTGGGCGCGCAGCTTCCATCCCCAAAGCATCGAGCTTTGCCTGAACCTCTCCGGCTTGGCGGAAGTGGGCTCCGGCAAGGACATGGCCCGATACAAGGCCGGCACGGGCGGGTTCTACCGCCAGGGCCGCGAGCCGTTGAGGGCCATCCGCCTCCCCGGCGAGGTGCACCGCTTCATCACGGTGGAGTTGTCCCCAGGGTTCCTTTCGCGGCACCTCGTGGAGGGCGTGGACGACCTGCATCCGCTCATCGCCACGATCTTGGCCGGCGACGAGGCCCGCAGTGGATGGACCCTCGTGGAGGCCCTCAATCTCCGGCAACGCGAGCTCGTGGCCAGCCTCCGCCAGCCGCCCGTGCTGAAGTCGGCGCAGGCGCTTTGGTTCCAGGCCAAGGCCATCGAGTTGATGGGTGAGTTCTTCTTCCAACCCGGCTCCAGCGACGAGCTGTTCTGCCATCGCCAGCAACGGGTGGCCCGCGACCGCGTCGAGGCCGTCCAGGCCATCCTCCGGCGCAACCTCGCGGAGGCTCCCTCCCTCGACGCCATCTCCCGCGAGGTGGGGTGCAGCCCCTTCTACCTCAGCCGCACCTTCTCCAAGGAAACGGGCCAAACCATCCCCCAATACCTGCGCCAACTCCGCATGGAGAAATCCGCCGAGTTGCTCCGCACCGGACGGTACAACGTCACCGAGGTCGCCCTCGAAGTCGGCTATAATTCTCTCAGCCACTTTTCCCAGACGTTCCACCAAACCTTCGGCTGTTGCCCCGGCCTTTATCCCATGGGCGCCCACCAACGATCGCCCTGATGCTCCCACGCCTTCGGCCCGCCGCATGGTTGACTCCACGGCGGCGCGCAGGTTGGGTTCTCACGTTCCAGCCATGAATCGCAGAGCGTTCCTCCTCGCCGCCGCCGGCGCACCCTCCCTCCCCCACCTTATCCATGCCCAATCCCGAAAGGCCTACACCTTCGGGCTCGTGGCCAAGTCCCAGGGCAACGCCGTCTTCCAAGTCGCCCGCGTGGGAGCCGAGGCCGCCGCCAAGGAACTCGGCGAAAAGCATGGCCTCAAGCTCCGCATCGACTGGCGCACCCCCAACGACGAGGACGCCCAGAAGCAGGCCGAGGCCATCGAGCAACTCGTCCTCGCCGGTGCGGATGGCATCGCCGTCAGTTGCAGCGACGCCAACAAGCTCACCTCCGCCATCGACAAGGCCGTCCAATCGGGCGTGCCCATCGCCACGTTTGACTCGGACGCTCCTGCATCGAAGCGGCTCGTGACCTACGGCGTGGACGACCAAAAATGCGGCGAGCAGGTCATGGTGGAGCTGGCCCGCGAAATGGGCGGCAAGGGCGTCGTCGCCATCCTGGCCGGCAACCAAAACGCCCCCAACCTCCAGCGCCGCGTCGCCGGCGTGAAGGCCGAGGCCGCTCGCCACCCCGGCCTGCGCGTCCGCGAAACCTACTACCACCGGGAAACGCCCCAGGACGCCGCCGCCGCCATCGAGCGCGCCATGCAGGCCAGCCCCGACATCTCTGGCTGGGCCTTGGTGGGCGGATGGCCCTTGTTCACCGAAAACGCCCTCCGTTGGCAGCCCGGCACCGTCAAGTGCGTCAGCGTGGACGCCCTCCCCATGCAGCTCGCCTACCTCCGCTCCGGCCACGTCCAGGTCCTCCTAGCCCAACAATGCTTCCAATGGGGCTACCGCTCCGTGGAACACCTCCTTAACAAGGTCCACTTCCGCAAGGATCCCCCCTCCGCCAAGGACATCAGCCCCCTCGAACGCGTCACCCGCGAAAACCTCGAGGCCTACGGCGCCAACTGGAAAAAGTGGCTGCCCAAGTGACCCGACAGCCCCGCTGGATCCACGTCCTGCACGAGGACGAAAACCTCCTCGTGGTCCACAAGCCCGCCGGTCTCGTCTGCCATCCGTCCAAGGGCGACGACGCCTCCAGCCTCATCGGCCGCGTCCGGCTCCACCTCGGCCCCTCCTGCAACCCACAAATGGTGCATCGACTGGACCGCGAGACCAGCGGGGTCATGGCCTTCGCAAAAACCGCAGCCGCCGCCCTCGACCTTCGACGCCTCTGGCACCTCGGCATGGTCAGCAAGGGCTATCTCGCCCTCGTCCATGGCCACCCGACACTCAACCGTGGCCTCATCGAGGCCCCGATCGGCCCCGACGATCCATCCCCAGTCGCCATCCGGAACCGGGTTCGCCCCGACGGCTCACCCGCTCGGACTCGCTGGCGCGTGGAGCGACGATTCGAGCGTGATGGGCTTCCGTTCTCCCTCATCCACGCATGGCTCGAAACGGGCCGGACCCACCAGGTGCGCATCCACCTTGCCCACCTTGGCCATCCTTTGGTGGGCGACAAGTTGTACGGCCATGATCCAGGGGCCTACCTCGCCTTCGTTGAGAGGCGCCTGACAGACGGCCAATGCGCCCGCCTGATGCTTCCCTGCCATGCCTTGCACGCCCATCGGCTTTGGTTGCCATGGGACGGCCACGAGGCCGAGTTCTCTGCCTCGCCCGAGCCCGACTTCTTGGCATTCCTCGAAGGTCGGCCCGTCACATGGCGGGACGACCTCTTCGATCCAAAAAAACCTTCGGAGCCCATCAAAAACGCTCACGACGACTCCAGGCGAAATGGCCTCGGGTCTTTGCCCTAAGTTCTCCCCGGCGGTGTTCCCAAAATACTCGGCCAATGCCTCCTCCACCATGCCCTCCACCAGGCATGTGACCTTTGGATCGGCTGGAACCGCACCCAGCGACAGTGCCGCCTCAGCCTCGTCGCCAACAACAGCCGCTTCCTCATCCTCCCCGACGCCCTCCAGCCCAACCTCGGATCCAGCGCCCTGCCCCTGGCCCTCGACCGCCTCAGCGATGACTGGCTCGCCACCTACGGCCATCCCGTCCTCGTCGTCGAGACCTCCGACGATCCCGAACAGTTGCAGGGCACCGTGTCCAGCGCCGGGGGATGGCAGGAGCTGAGCCAGATCGACAGCTGCGGCCGCCATCGCAGGGACTTCTACGTCGCCCACGACAAGCCCAAGCGGCCCGTCGCCTAGGAACGGACGCGCAACGCCCGCCGCGGGCTCCAGGCCGAGCGCCTCAAGCCTCCCCTCGCCCCTGGCGACAGGCAGGCCGGGGCCCGCTGGCACCCCAAACCGAAGCACCGGCGCTCCATCACCGCCCACTGGGCCGACCTGCCCGCCTACCCCAGCCCCACCGATTCCTACCCGGCCAAGGTGCTGGCAGCCATCATCCTGCTGGCGATGCTGTGCGACGCCCCGCGCTGCCAAAGGGACCCGGCCAAGCTGGCCCGCCGCTCGACTCAGGCCCAGCGCAGCGGGCTGGCCGTGCGCCCCTTGCCTTACGGGTTCTACCCGGCCCCGAGCCCCCCGCCCCTCGCTTCCCGCTCTTGCCCCGTCTTCGCCCCGACCGGCACCTTCCTCTCCCATGGCTGCCCTAGGCACCTTCGAGCACTTCGCCGACGAGATCGCGCGTCTCGTCGAGCAGTTCGGAGGCCGCATCGTCGAGTGCAAGGGGCCCGCCTATGACGAGGCCAACGTCCGCACGGACTTCCTCGACCCCTTCTTCCGTGCCCTCGGCTGGGACATGGACAACTGCGCCGGCCTCATCCCACGCGACCGCCAGGTCGAGATCGAGAGCCGCACCGCCGTCGGAGGACGCCATCGCCGCGCCGACTACCTCTTCCGCGTCGCCGGGCGCGAGCGCTTCGTTTGCGAGGCCAAGAAGCCCTCCGTCGAGCTCAACTTCTGCCACGCCTTCCAGGCCAAGCGCTACGCCTGGAACAAAGGCCTCCCCGTCGCCCTCCTCACCGACTTCGAGCACCTCAAGGTCTTCGTCGTCGGCGGACGCCCCGTCCCCGACCAACCCGACGTCGGCCTCTGAAGGACGTGCGACTTCCGCTCCTTCCCCGCCGCCGCGCGCAAGATCTAGACCGGGCTATGGGGTCAGATCTGTATATTTGACATTTAGGTTCGGGGCGGCACGTCGACGAGGCCGTCCCGTCGGCACGCCCCTCAAGCCTGCATCCGCCGCCGCCCATTCAAATGTCAACTTTACAGATCTGACCCCTTTGCCTTCGTGAGGAACGGGCTGGCGCGGCCCTTGGGAGAACGGCGCGCTGCTACGCGCTGGCGCTGGAATAGCGGCGGAGCGCGATGCGCCACAGGGCCTCGGAGGCCGCGAGGCACGCCAACGCCAGCCCCGCCAGCACGACGCCCAGCCACGGCGACCGCATCGTTCCCAGCAACGCCATGGAAGGGACGTTGGACACGAGGATCATGGGCAGCACCCACGTGAACACGCGGCGGAACCATCCGTTGGGGAACGCCGCCTCCGGGATGCGCGCGATGTTGAACAGGTTGTAGTACCCCCACACCGCTCCCTGGATGCGCACCGTCCAGAAGGCCACGGACGCGAGCATGAACATGAGCGAGTAATGGATGGCGACGCCGCACGCGCAGAGCAGCAGGAAGGCCGCGGCCTCCCACGGGCCCGGGACGTGCCCCAGGTTGCGCAAGGCCCACACGATCACGCCCAGCGCCGACGCGGCGTTCACGAACGCGCCCAGGTCCACCTTGCGAAACGACACGAGGAACCGCGTGTTCACCGGGAGCAGTAGCATGAAGTCGAGGCGTCCCGTCCGGATGTGTTCGGAAATGTCCGAGACGTTCGTCAGGAAGAACGCCGTAAACACCTGCTGGATGAAGTGCGAGCAGCCCACGAGGAGGATCACCTGCCACCGGGACCAGCCCGCCACGTCGTCGGTGTGGCCGTAAATCACGGACATGAACCCGAGCTGCAATGCGAACCACATGGCCTCCACGACGATCCACAGGAGGAAGTTCGCCTTGAACTGCATTTCCCGCGTGACGCTGTTGCTCCACAACGCGCCGTACAACGACGGGTACCGCCGCCACCACGGCGGGCGCGCCTCCAACGTCCATGGGCCGCCGCGTTCCTCCATGGTCAGCCCCCCACCGCCGAGTAGCGGCGCACGCCCCGGCTCCAAACGAAGCGGAGCAACATGAATCCCAGCACCACCCACCCCGCCTGCATCGCCAATCCCCGGCCCAGCGCCTCACCCTCGACCCGCCCGAGGTACACCCCCACCGGGAAGTGCAGCAAGTACGGGTACGGCGTCAGCATGAGGAGCCGCGACAGCCACG
>JBJSZF010000153.1:0-15798 GCA_046090125.1 Verrucomicrobiota bacterium | reverse complement strand
AACACGAGCGTCCCGTCCGCCAGGGGCGCGATCGCGGCGGGGACGTGCGCCGGGTTCGCCACGGGCATTTGCGCCCCCACCTTCTTGCGCCACGCCGCCAGCTCGCGCGCCAGCTCGTTCGCCTTCTCCGGAAGCGCGTTCGCCAAGTCGGTCGCCTCGCCGAGGTCGGACGCCAGGTTGTAGAGCTCGAGATGCCCGCTCTCGTAGAACTCCACCAGCTTCCAATCCCCGGAACGCACCGCACCGTAGGGCGTCGCCCCGCCCGGGTGGTAATGCGGGTAATGCCAATACAACGAGCGGTCGGGCGTGGAGCCCTTCCCTTTCAGCAACCCCACCAGGCTCGTCCCGTCCACCTCATGGCCCGGCGCATCCGCCACGCCCGCCGCCTCCAGCAACGTGGGGTAAAGGTCCATCGTCTGGACGGGGCGCGACGACGTGGTGCCGGGCCGCACGACGCCGGGCCAGCACACGATGAACGGCACGCGCACGCCTCCCTCATAGACGTCGCCCTTGCCGGACCGCAGCGGGCGGTTGCTTGTGGGCCGGTCCTTCCCCAGCACCAGGCCGCCGTTGTCCGACGTTAGGACCACGACGGTGTTGGTGGCGATGCCCAGGCGCTGGAGCGTGGCGCGGAGGTTGCCGACGGAATCGTCCACGGACTCCAGGAGCGCGGCATACACGGCATTGCGTTGGTCGTCGGGGGTGCGTGCCTTGTACTTCGCGACGACGTCGCGCTTCCCATCCAACGGCGTGTGAACGGCGTAGTGGGCGAGGTACAGGAAGAACGGCTTCCCTTGCTGGGCCTCGATGAAGCGAATGGCCTCGGCGCACTCGCGGTCCGTGAGGAACTCGCCCTGCGGCCCGTCGGCCAGCTCCGGCAGGCTGTACGGCGACACGTAACGAGGCGGTTGCCCGCGATGGTCGCCGCCATGGTTCAGGTCGAACCCGAACTGCTGAGGCCGCGAATTAGCGCCTAGGTGCCACTTGCCCACGGCGGCCGTGGCATAGCCTGCGGACTTGAGGCGCGACGCCAGCGTGGGCTCCGACGGGTCCAGCCGCTGCGACCACGCGGGCGGCGACAACTTGGCCTTCGGCGCCGCATGGCCCGCGATCCAGTCCGTCAGGTGCAACCGGGCCGGATGCTTGCCCGTGAGCAAAGCCGCTCGCGTGGGCGAGCACACCGTGCACGCGCTGTACGCGTCCGTAAACCGCATGCCCTCCCGCGCCATCGCGTCGATGTGCGGCGTCTGGTGGTATTGGCTCCCCTGGCAGCCCAGGTCGGCCCACCCAAGGTCGTCCACGAGGATGACGATCACATTCGGCGGCGCGGCGACTCCCTTCGAGAGGAGGGCGATCAACGCCAGGCACACGACAAGAAACTGGGAAAGGCGCATGGCCAAGAGGCTACGCCGATGCCCCGACGCGGCGGTAGCGCCAAAGTAGAGTCCAACAGGCCCACGCCTTCGGCATCCCCTCCTTCCGGGGCGGAATCACCTCTGGAGCCTTCAGCCCCGACGCAGTGCCTCGTCCCAGACGCTGCAACAACATCCGTTCCCCACGCCCTCCCCACCGCAATCGGAAGGCCCGAGGGGCCACCATCCCGTCAGGCGGGGCGAGGCCAAGCGATGGGCTGGACCTTCGTTCCCGAAAACCTTTCCATGCCCAGCGCAGGCGCGACCCAGGGTAGCCCGGGTGCCCGCGGCAACATCGACCAGGCGGGCCCGCTGATCATGCAGCCGGGCACCCATGCCCCAAGCCAGCGGCACCCGCGGCCAGGGCCGACCGAAATGTCAAAAATCAAGATCTGACCCCATCGCCTCCCGCCGCCCGATGGGCGTGCACGGAGGTGGCGATGGTGCCGATCGACTTGAGGATGGCCTGCGCCTGGCCCACGTCCTGGATCTTCAGCCCGTAGGCCTTGTCCAATGCCACGACGATTTGCAGCGCGTCCACCGAGTCGAGCCCAAGCCCGCCGGGCCCGAACAACGGCTGGTCCTCGGCGAGTTGGTCCGGCGGTTGGGGAAGCATCAGCGTCTCCACGAGGAGCGCCTTGATTTCCCCGGGCAACCCGGGCGGGACGGATTCATTCATGTGCGGCAACGCGGTGCGCCCGGGCCACCTTCGGCCCGGGCAAAACGGCGGCCAGCGTGGTTCAGAGGATGCCCCCGTCAATCTTCAAGGTGGCGCCGGTGATGTACGAGGCGTCGTCACCCGCAAGAAACCGAACGGCGGCCGCCACCTCCGACGGCCGCCCGAAGCGTCGCATGGGGACCTGGGCAAGCGCCGCCGCCCTGCGCTCGGCCGCCATGCCCGCCAGCGCCTCCGTCTCGATGTAGCCCGGGCACACCGCGTTCACCGTGATCCCGATGCGCGCCGTCTCCTTCGCGAGCGAATGCGTCAGCGCCACCACCCCGGCCTTCGCCGCCGCGTAGTTGGCCTGGCCCGGCGGCGACAGCAGTGCGCTCAGCGACGCCACGTTCACGATCCGGCCCCACCGCCGGTGAATCATCACGGGCAACACCGCCTGGCACCCGTGGAACACCCCGTCCAGGTTCGCCTGCAACACGGACGACCACGCCGACGGCGGCATCGTCGCCAGCAACCCGTCCTCGTGACGCCCCGCGTTGTTCACCAGCACGTCCAAACGCCCGTCCTTCGCCACCACCTCGGCCACCGCACGCGCCCAATCCCCCGGCGAGGTCACGTCCAACGTCACCACGCGGCACGTGTCCGGCAGCTCCGCCGCCAACGCGTCCGCGCGGTCCCGACCGCTTCGCACCCCCAGCCACACCCGATGCCCGGCCGACTCCTGCACGAAGGCCCGGGCGATGGCGTCCCCCAGCCCGCCGTTGGCTCCCGTGACCAAGACCACTCGATTCATAAAGGAACGCCCTCCCCTCGAAGGCCGGACGCCGCGGGCTTCCCCGCCCGCAGCACCGCCGCAATCACCTGCTCGTTCGATCCCGCCGTCTCCACCACCACCTCGCCCGTCGTACTGGCCCCGGCCTCCAGCGCCTCCGCCGCCGCCACCACCTGCCACGCGCCCGTTGCACCCAATCCCTCACCCAGCACGGGCCCCGGGAAAACCCAGCCGCCCCGCACGTCGCAAGGCGCACTCGACAACGCGGGCGTCCCCGCGCGCACCACCCTTTCCCATTGCTCGCGCGCCCGCGCGACGGCCACCGACCGCCCCCGCCGATCCATGAAGACCTCCGGGCTCGTCACCGCCGCCAGTTCCACCCGCCCTGGTCCCCGCCCCAGCCATACTGCACCCGCCCCTTCCGCCACCACCACCCCGGGCGCCACACGCCCCATTGCGTCGCACGTGATCGGGTCCGCCTCCTCCGCCCCCACGACGAGGCACCCGTCCACGAGGTCGTCGTCCAGCCACTGCGCGGCCAACGCCATCCCATGGATGAAGCCGCCCTCGTCCCCCACCAACGTATAGTTCGCGGCCCTCGCCCCCAGCACCGCGCCGAGGTGCGACGCCGGCGCGTTGAAGACGGTTTCCGGGAACACGATCGGGCTCGCCGTGGACGGGTCCCGCAGCACCTCCCCGTAGAACCTCCGCGAGTAGCCAATGCAACCCGTGAAGATGCTGCACACGATCCCTAGCCGGAACGACGGCCCCGATGCCTCCCCGGCGCTCGCGCCCAACGCCTCCATCGCCGCCGCCACCACGAACTGCGACAACGGACTCGACCGGCGCAGGCGCGGATGCGCCAGGATGGCGGGGCGCGGGGACGGCGCGGGCACCCGGCACGCGCGCATCGCGTCGGCGCGCCCGGGCCAAGGCAAGGAGTGCGGCTTGATCGGCCGCCCGTCCCGCAACGCCTCCCACATCAACCCCGCGCCCCAGCCGGCCGGCGAAACCGCGCCCCAACCGTGCAGGAACACCCCGCTCACGACGCCCTCCTCAACACCAGGCTCGCGTTGGCCCCTCCGAATCCAAACGAGTTGGTCAACGCCCACTCGAAGGCCCGGCGCGTCGGCTCCCGCACCAACGGGAACCCGCACGCCGGGTCCGGCTCGCCCCCACCGAGCTGCGGCGGCAACCACTGCCCCGCCAGCGCCAGCAAACACGCCGCCGCCTCCACCGCCCCGGCCGCGCCCAGCAGGTGGCCCATCGCCGCCTTCGTCGAGCTCACCGGCATCCGCGCCGCATGGTCCCCGGCCCATTCCATGATGGCGCGCGCCTCGGCCACGTCGTTGGCCGGCGTTCCCGTGCCATGCGCGTTCACGTACCCGATGTCCCCTGGCGTCACGCCGGCCTGCGCGCACGCTGCCCGCATCGCCGCCAACGCCGCCGACCCGCCGGGCTCCGGCTGCGTCAGGTGATGCACGTCCGTCGCCACTCCATACCCGCACACCTCGCCCAGGATGGCCGCGCCGCGTTCCCGTGCTGCCTCCCATTCCTCCAGGCACACCACCGCCGCGCCCTCCCCCAGCATCAGCCCGTCCCGGGATGCATCGAAGGGCCGGCAACGCGTGGGCGACAACGCCTGCAACGAGTCGAACCCCGCGAACACAAGCTGGCACAGCGCGTCGTACCCGCCCGCCAGCACGCGCCGGGCACGGCCCGAGCGAACCTGCTGGAAGGCATGGCCGATGGCGTTCGCCGCGGATGCGCAGGCGTTGGCGATCACGGTGATGTCCCCCCCGAGCCCAAGGGCCGACGCAACGTCCTGCGCCTGGCGTTGCGGTTGGTAATGCACCAGGCGCGTCACTTGCCCCGGGTGTACCGGCACCGGCGCGTGCGCCGCGCGGAAGTACGCCTCCCCCAGCGTCATCCCGCCGCTGGTCGTCCCCAGCACCACGGGCGTCACGTCGAGCCCTCCCTCCGTCATCCGCCCCCAACCCGCCTGGCTCCACGCCTCGTGCGCCGCCCACAGCACCATGCGACCCGCGCGATCCATCCGCGCCGCCTCGCGCCCGCCCAGCCGCGTCGCGGGCAACCCCGGCGGCACATCCACCTCGCCCGCCCGCTTCACCCGTTGCCGGGACACGTCGAAGAGCGTCACGGGCCGGAACGCGGCCCGTCCCGACGGGAAGGCCTCGGCGTGGGCCGCCGTGCCGATCCCCAGGGGCGTCACCAAGCCAAGGCCGGTGACCGCCACCCGGCAGGGGCGGCGACGGTCGGCAAGACAAGGCCGGTACAACATGCGCATTGCAGGCTATGGAGGGCCACGCCCACGTCAACGCGATGGCTTGCCCTCGCCCAATCTTCCGGAACAACGTGCACCCCATGACCGCTCCCGAAAAAGCCGAGTACGATGTCGTCGTCTGCGGCGGCTCCCTCGCGGGCGCGGCGACGGCCTTGCTTCTCCTGCGCGCCCAGCCCGGCCTCCGCGTCGCCATCATCGAGAAGTCCACCCGCTTCGCCCGCCGCGTCGGCGAGGCCACCGTGGAGGTCAGCGGCTATTTCCTCGGGCGCGTGCTTGGGCTGACGCAACACCTCAACGAACACCACCTCGCCAAGCAGGGCATGAGGTTTTGGTTCGCCAACGACCAGGCCCGCTCCCTGGCCGACTGCTCCGAGATCGGCGGCCGTTACCTCACCCGCATGCCCGCGTGGCAGGTGGACCGGAGCGTCCTCGACGAGGAGGTCCTGCTCCGGGCCACCGAGGCCGGTGCCACGCTCCTTCGCCCCGCCAAGGCCCGCTCCGTCACGCTCCGGCCCGGCGGCGTGCAGGTCGTCCACGTCGAGACGGAGGAAGGCAACCGCGAGGTCACCGGCCGATGGGTCGTGGACGCCAGCGGGTTCACCGCCTTGCTGGCGCGACAGGAAGGCTGGCTCCGGCGCAACCACGCCCATCCCACCACCGCCCTGTGGGCGCGATGGCGCGGCCTCAAGGACCTCGACGGCCGCGAGCTGGCCGAGCGCCACCCCGAGTGGTTCCACGCCTGCCCCACCATCCGCGCGACCGCCACCAACCACCTCATGGGCGACGGCTGGTGGGCGTGGATCATCCCGCTCAAGGGCGGCGACACGTCCGTCGGCGTCGTCTTCGACCAACGCCGCGTCACATGGCCCCGCGGCATCCCCCTCGCCGGCGGCCTGAAGGACTTCCTCATGCGCCACCACCCCGTCGCGCGCGAGCTGATGGCCGACGCCACCGCCGTGGACGGCGACGTCTCGTGGCGCGCCCACCTGCCCTATTGCAGCGACATGTTCGCCGGGGACGGCTTCGTGCTCGTGGGCGACGCGGCGGGCTTCATCGACCCCTTCTACAGCCCAGGGATGGACTGGCTCAGCTACACCGCCACGATGGCGTCGCGGCTCGTCCTCGCCGCGCTCGGAACGCCCACCACCGCCGCCGCCGCCACGACCACGGACCTCCCCCGCCGCATCCAACGCCACAACGCCACCCTGGCCCGCTCCTACGCCCGTTGGTTCGACGCCATCTACCGCGACAAGTACGACGTCATGGGCGACCACGATCTGATGCGTACGGCCTTCGAGCTGGACCTGGCCCTGTACTACGTGGGCGTCGTGTCCCAACCCGTCCAACTGGGCGCGGACGCGCTCGAAATCCCCGTGTTCGCTGCCCGGGGCTCGGAGATCCCGTACCGCCTCATGCGCCTCTACAACCGGCGCCTCGCGGCCATGGCGCGCGCGCGCCGCGCCCGGGGAACGTTTGGAAGGGCGAACGCGGGCCGACGCGTGCTCCTGAAGGGGTTCCTGCCCGAGCGGGCGTCGTCGGCCGGCGTCCTGCGCGCCGTGCTTCGCTGGCTCGCCCTCGAGGCCACCGAAGGCTGGCGCTCGTGGTTCAACGCCTTCCCGACCGAAGCCCGTCGAGATGCTCGCGCAGGCTTTGGCCCGATGGCTCCAGCCCATTCGCCGCCAGCGCCGTCCGGATGCGTTCCTCCGTCATGATGACGCGGTCCCGCCGGTACAGTAGGTAGTCACCGCGCTGGCCATCCGGCGTGAGGTTGATCGTCACCAGGCGCGCCCCGGCCATGAGCCCGCGCGCGTAGCCCGCGCCGTCCCCCACCAGGTTCAACGCGCTCACCGCCGGGATCACCCAGTCCGGGCGCATCAGACGCATCGCGGCCATGCAGTTCAACGTCAGGTCCAGCCCCGCCGCCTCTTGCCCCGCCAAGGGCGTGTCCTCCCCCGGAACGAACGGGCTCACGCTGCACCCCGCCAGCGGAAGCCCCGCCGCCAACCGCAGGTTCTCCAACGCCGACCCCACGTCCTGCCCCGGAAGCCCCGCGATGAATCCCGACGTCACGTGCCATCCCGATGCCGCCCGCGCCCGGATGAAGGCCAGCCGTTCCGGCAACGTCCCCGGGGCCTCCAACCGTTCGTACAACCCGGGGTCCGCCACCTCGAACTTCACGATGTACGTCGTCGCCCCCGCGTCGTGCAGCTCCCGCACCAGGCCCTCGTCCAGCGTCCCCAGGCACACGCTGATCCCCAGCGACGTCTCCCGCCGCAACGCCCGCACCAAGGGCAGCACCACCTCCCGCGCCGCCACCGGGTCCTCCCCCGACTGCACGTTCACGTCCGTGACCACGGAAGGCCGGTGTTGGATCAACAGGTCGGCCAGCGCGTCGGCGCGGCCCCGGTAACGCGCCAGGCTGCGGTTGCCGCGGCGCATCCCGCAGTAATGGCAGTTCTCCCGGCAGACGTTCGACACCTCCACCACGGCCCGCACGAACACGCGCCGCCCCAGCCGCTCCTGCGCGGCCGCGCGCGCCCGCTCATGCAGCGCCGCCTGCGCGACGCCGCGCGCGCTCAAGTCCTCGGCGGTCGGGAACCATGCGTCCGGCACCCCCCGAGGCTACGAAACCACCCGCCCCACCCCAACGCCGAAATCGCGGGCGGGCGGCGGGGAGCGGGGGCGAAGGGCCGTGAAGTAGCCGGAGGGTTGCCAACAGCCACAACCCCACGTCCTCCGGGCGGACGACTTCCCAAGGTACGTGCGCGAACCGCACGCGCACGCAAGGTGAGAAAACCCAACTGTAGGCCGCGTGCCCTCCCGCGGCGGCGGCCATCCCATTTCCCCACGCGCCGGGTCCCGAGCCATGCCTCCCGAGGTGGCCGATGGAAGGCGGGTGCTGGTCCTGTGGGCTCCCGGCGGACAGACGCGTCCCTACAAGGCGCGGCTCTCACGGGCCACGGATGGACGGGAGTGGGGCTGCTTGTGGCGCAAGGGTTCCAGCAGGGTGCACGCAACGGGAAGCGGATGACGGCGGCGAGACGTTCGGCGGCCTCGAGCATCAGGGCGTGTTGCCAGATCTATGAGCCGGCATTCCGGAGCCCCAGCCCGGGCGCCGCAGGCAGGCCCACCTCCTCCCATGGCTCCACGGGATCGTGGCGGCCAAGGAACGACTTGTCGTCGTGGGCGAGGGTGCCGGGTTGGCGGGCGTCGAGGATTCCGCCGGTGAGCAGGGTCGATCATGGGGAGGCTTCGTGCCTCTTTCCCGGTGCGCTCACGCGTTCACAAGACCTTGAGGAAGGCGATCAGGGCACGCCGGTCTTCAGGGGGCACATCCAGGCCGAACTCGTGTCCCTTCACGGCACGTGCCTTCGTGCCGGGCGGTCCCTTCCACCCGGTGGGGACGTAGTCGTCGCGCACGCGGCGGGGATCGAACCAGTCCTCCAGCGTGGCGCAGGAACCGTTGTGCTCGAACGGGCCCCGGTACCACACGCCTTGCAGCGACGGGACCTTGTAGAATCCCGTGCCGCGGCGGGTCGCGACGGTGAGCGTCGGGTCCGATCCGATGCGCCGTGGCGTGCCCGACGGGGTGCGCAGGATGTCGGCCTGGGCGGGATGAGGGTCGGGGATGTCGAAGCCCGGGGCGGCGATGAGCTTGTTGTTGGTGTAGCCCTGCCTGGGATCGTGGCACTTGGCGCAGCCCTCTTGCCGGAAGACGGCCTCCCCGCGTCGGACCAACGACTTGTCCGCCGCCGTCCTTGGGAGGTTGGGGTTTTGCGGAGGCTTCAGCGAGTAGGCGAAGAGCGCCAGAGCGTACAGTTGCTCGTCGCTGTAACGCGAGAGCTGGACCTTGGGATCGGCGGGGTTTTCCGGCAGCGCGTTGCCCGGCGCAAACACGGCGGCAGGAACGAAGTCGCCAAAGCGGGACAGGTCATCCCCGCCCTGGTTCAACGCCGCATAGCGCATCAGGTCGGCGATCCCACGATGGATCTGGAGCCCGCTTCGGTCGAGGTAACGCCTCTGTTGCACGCCGATCAGGTCGGGGATCTGGACGGGTTGGTCGGACCGGGTGCGATGCCGCGCCAGCACCCCGGGCGGTATGGCGTCGTGGGGGGCCGCGATGTGCTCCGTCGTGCTTTGGGAAAGTTGGGCCTGGGGGTTCGGATCCAGCCAGGGCGTGTGAAACAAGAGGCGCTCCAGCAGGCGGTCCGTGCCGATGGAGGCGGGATCGCTTCGATAGTCCTCGGCGAACACGCGGTCGAAGGGGAAGTTGCCCTGGGCGCCCTTGAGGGTCCCTCCATCCGGCATGACGCGCGTGTGGCACATGGCGCACGCGAGGAGGCCCACTTCCACCCGCCCCTTTTCCCGGATGACATAACGGTAGAAGGGCATGACGCCCTCCTTGGTCGTGGGCGTGCCCGTCCGCTCGTACCACCCAGCATCTCGAAACCCCAACGCCGCGCGGGTCGAGGTGCTGATATGCCCCTGGCCGGAGATGCCGAGGGACGAGTCGAAAACCAGCTCCCCGGCTTGGATCCAATCCGCCTTCGTCTTCAGCCTCGGGCGATGGCCCTTGTCGTCCCACAGCACGACCGGATCCATGCGTCGCAGTTGGTCGAGGTAGCCGGGGGGCTCATGCCGGGGGTGATAGACAGGGTAGCTCTTGTAGATGGGCCGAACCGGGATGCCGTAGTAGTAGCTGGAGGGAACGTGCCTCGGCGAGGCGGAGGCGTGGGCCAGGGGCAGTTCAAGGCTCGCCATCTCGGCGTCTTCCCATGTCTTGGGAATCGCGGGCCGAAAGGCCTCTGCACCTCTCAGCGTGCCGCAAGCCATCAGGCAGAACACCGCGCCCACCGTCGCCAGCAAGCCCCGGGAAACAGCCATCGAACGCATCCATCCGTCCTGCGGCAGGTCATGGATGGTCCTCGTCCCTACGACCACCAGATCCCGGGCGCTGATCATGACGGCGTTCCGCAATTCGGTTTTCATGATGGCTCCGACCTTGGCAGCGGCGGGCCTTGCGGAACATCACCCACTTGCCGATGCACGCCCTGGTGGCTGGACACGTTGATGGCATCGGGCGCACCCGGAAACAGCACGGGGATGACGCGTGGCCCTCGCTGGAATGCGAGGTGGACTTCTTGTCTTTGAAATTGCCCTCGTCCGTCCGCGCCGATGCACGCGAGGACGGCACCCGACCCGGAGATGCCCTTTGGGCACGCGCCTGCCTGCAGGTCACCAAGGAGAAGATCGTCCTCATCCAACCAACACGCGAGCCCTTGGCCTTCGATCCGCCGCCTCCATTCCCGCATCGCCTCCTTGTCCGAGGACTTGTGGCTCAGGAACGCGTCCAACTTGGGGTGGGGCTGGGGTTGCATGACATGGGTTGAGGGTTGGCCGGGGCGGCGACGGCATGGGAGTCCCTGTTGGGATGGCTCCTGCTGATGCCCTTTGGGAATGCGCCCCTCACGGTGCGAAAGGCTAGGGACGTCGCGGCGCGTGTTGGAAGGCGATTGTTTGGAAGGGCTGCGTCGTGCGTGCCCCCCCAACCCCTAGGCAGCCGGGGAGGGCCGCGCGCCCGGCCGGGACGCGGGCACCCCAGCCGGGGTGCGGTGTCTCGCGGCGGGACGATCCGGAAGTGTCGCTCCGCTCACCACCGGCCATAGGCTGGCAACCCTCCAGGTTGCTTCCCGCCCCCCGCTCCTCGCTCCTCGCTCCTCGCCTACGGCCGACGCCGCTTCATCACGATGTCGTCGGGGGTCATCCCGGCGAACTCCCAGCCTTCCTTCACCAGCCCGTTCATCGCGACGTTCATCAGGAACGACCGCTCGTCGCAGTTCCGGGGCGTCGGAAACTTGCGCAGCTCGGCCCCGATGAACTCGACCTTGCCGCCCGGCCGGATGACGTGGGTGTTGTGCCCGCCCCAACGCAGCGTCAGGTACTCGTCGTAGGGCGCCGTGCCGTGCACCTGCGCCGAGACGCGCGGCCAACACCACGCCGCCAACGCCAGGCAGCCGACGGCAATGGCCAAGTGGACACGAGAGGATTTCATCGGGTTCATGAGGGTCGGGGTTGGGTTCATGGAATGGGGGGGAACATCCAGCACGCAGGAAAACGCCCAGGGAAGCGTCCGGGCTAATACCGGGGCCTCCCGGGCTCCGCCGAGAAGGATCCGCCTTCCGGCTTCTGTCGAAGGTCGAAGAAGAGGCGGCCCGGCACGCGGTCCTCCTGAGAAAACCAGCCGCCCGTCCGGAACACCTTCGTCTGCACGTGGCCCTCGCCGGCCGGGAACACCCGGATCACGAAGTCCGACGACCCGAAGTTGTGGAACGTCCCGTCCGGGTCCCCCCAGATCCGGACTCGGACCGGCGTCGTGCCCACGTAGTCCTCGTTCACCTCGACCCGTGCCCCCGGCTCGCTCGACTCCACCTGGACGTGGTACGCAACGGTGCCATCCGGTCCCCGCTCCACCCCCGGCGTCGCCGAGGCGCAACCGACCAGCAAGGCCCCACCAACGAGGCCGACTCCAACGCGAGCAGTCATGCGAGGGAGGTTGGGACGAGGCCCAAGGATTGGAAGCCCCGACCGCAGCCCGTGCCGAGCGAGGGCACGCGTCCTCCGGCCTAACGACCGTCGCGACCCATGCCGAGCGCGTGCAGGGTGTTCATGGTCGCGACATAGACCGTGCCGTTGGCGGCGGTTGCCGTGGCGCTGATGGGTGCACCCAGGTTCACGCGATGCAACAGGCGCCGCTCGTGGGCGTCGGCAAGGATGCTGAACTCCCCGCGGCGCGTCCCCAGGTACACCTTGCCGTCGGCCACCAACGCCGACGCCCACACCTCGCCATCGACCTCGTGCGTCCACAGCGTCCGGCCCGTGCGCACGTCCAGGCAATGCAGGGTGCGCATCGAGTCCGCCGCGTACAGGCGATCGCCGGAGATCACCGGCGTGGACATGGTGTGGCGGCCCAAGGGCGCGGACCAAACGGACGCGGAGGCCGTGCGGTCGCCGGCGCCGCGCGGGTCGATGCACTTCACCCACGCGGCGTTCTTGCCCCAGAACCAGTCGCCGCCGCCGGCCACGTAGAGGCGGCCGTCGTGCAACACGGGCATCCCGTAGATGTTGCTGGGGCTGGTGGCTCGGTTGCCGTTGAAGCGGTGCACGTCCTCCTTCGGGCCCTCGGGGTCGAAGTCGAACCGCCACGTCGCCCGGATGCGCCGCACGGGATCGGTGGCGGCGGCGTCCTGGGGCAAGGGATCGAAGCCGTACACCACGCCGTCGCCGCCCGCGAAGAAGAGCCGGGGACGCCCGTCCACGACGCCCAACGAGGGCGAGGACCACGTGCAATGGAAGATGCGGGGGGCGATGCGCTCGTCGTCGCGTGCGAGGATGCGGCCGGTGTGCTTGTCGAGGACCAGGAGGCTGGGGGCGTCCGGGGTGCGGATCTTCTTGTGGGTGTTGTCCACGCCCGTGCCGGAGTTGAGGTACAGGTGGTTGCCGTGGACGAGGATGGAGGCGTGGGCGGCGTCGTGGGACCAGATGCCGGCCTCGGCATGGAGGCTGGTGTGCCAGAGGACGTCGGCGTCGAGGGGTCCGGCGGCGATGGCCGGCTGGCCGGAAGGGGTGTGGAGGCGGGGCTCGTCTTGGATGCCTTGGTTGCCGTTGCTCATGCCCGCGAGGTCCACGCAGACCACCTCGCCCCGGCTGGTCACCAGGTACACGCGGTCGCCCTCGACCGTCGCCGTGGACGACATGCCGGAGTTGGGCCAGTCGAGGTACGGATCCTCCGCGCGCTTGGGGGCCACCAGTTGCCATTGCAACGCGCCCGTGGCCTCGTCGAGGCACATCAGGACGCCGCGATCGCCCGCGTGCCGGGGGTCGCGCGGGCGGCCGTTGTTGGTCCCGATCAACACGCGGCCCCGGGCCAAGACGGGCGTCGAGTGCGTCTCCGTCCCCAGGGGCGCGCTCCAGCGGACGTTGCGGCCGTTGGCGACGTCGAAGGAGTCGGGAAGGCCGCGCTCGGCGGACGCGAGGTTGCGTCCCCAGGGGCTGCCCCATTGCGGCTGGTCGGCCGCGTGGCAACGCGCGGGCGGGAGGCCCGCCACCACCACGAGGGCCGCGACGACGGCCAGGCACACGGCGGCCTTCACCGGGATTCGAGGATGACGTTGGTGTAGATGCGCATCTCGCCGGTGCGAACCAGGCCCGTCGCGCCGGGCACGCGCGCCTTCAGCTCCGTGTGTGGCTCGAATTGCAGAACGGACGCGGAGGGGCCCAGCGCGGACTCGAACTCCCGCAGCACGGCGGCGTCGTTGTGGTCATGGAACTCGCGCGCCATCCAGGCGACGCCGGGCTTCCACGTCGCCGAGATCGCCGCCAGCACCTGCGGCACCGTGGGCACGCCCGCCACCAAAGCGAGGTCCACCTCCACCATGCCGGGCCACGACGGGAACATGGCGTCGGCAATCACCAGCCGGTTCGTGTGGCGCACGCGGGCCAGCAGGGCCAGCAGGTGCGGGTTCAGGATGCGTGTCTCAATCATGGTGGGTCCTTGGCGTGTGCCGTGGGTGCGGCGTGCGGGGCGTCACTTGAAATCCTTGCCTGCCCAGCCCAGCAGGAAATGGAACACCAGGTCGGGCAAGTCCGTGCTGTAGCCGCCCTCCAGCACGGCAAACGCGGGCACGCCCATCGCGCGCACCTGCGTCCCGAGCCAATGGAAGTCCTCCCGTTCCAGCGTCCCGTTCGCCAACGGGTCCCGCACGTAGGCGTCGAATCCGGCCGAGACGCCCATCAACTGAGGCCGGGATTCCCGCAGCCGTTCCAGGGCGCGGGACAACGCGGCGCGCCACGCCTCGCGGGGCGTGCGGGGCGCGACGGGGAAGTTGAAGCAGTTGCCGCCCACGTCGGCCGTGCCCGTGCCGGGATAGCACGGGTGCTGGTGCACGGAGGCGAACGTCACGCCGGATTGCCCCGCCACGATGTCCTCCGTGCCGTTGCCGTGGTGCACGTCGAAGTCGAACAACGCGACGCGTTCGACGCCGGTCGCACGGGCCTCCAGGGCGGCGATCGCCAAGGAACCCAGATAGCAAAACCCCATGGGCTGCCCCCGCGTGGCGTGGTGTCCCGGCGGACGCATCAGGCTGAACGCGGGCTCCCCCTTCCCTGCGCGACGCATGGCCTCGATGGCTCCACCCACGGCACGGCGGGCATGGCCCTCGATGCCGGGGTGCGCCGGCGTGTCGCCATCAAAGTCCTCCCGGAGCGACAACCGGGCGAGGTGCGCCGCCGTGTGCGCGCGGAGCAACACGGCGTCCGTCACCTCGGCGGGCGCGGCCCATTGGAGCTCCAGGGTCTTTTGCTGGCGCAGGAGGTCGAGGGTGCGCCCCACGCGCTGGGGCCGCTCCGGATGGCCCGGCGCTCGGTACTCCACGCAACGCTCGTCCGTGACGACGGTCATGGAATGGCCTCAGCGAACGATGTTCCAACCGGCGGCCGCCAGCCCCTTGTAGCCGCCGACGAGGGACGAGACGTTGCGGTAACCCATGCGCTGCGCCGCGTCGCAGGCGAGGGCGCTGCGGTAGCCGCCGCCGCAATACATTACGATCTCGGCAGATGCGTCCGGGAGGCGCGCCTCGATGTCGCGCTCGAGGACGCCCTTCCCAAGGTGGATGGCCTCGGCGGCATGGCCGGCCGCCCACTCGGACTCCTCCCGCACGTCCAGCAGGACCAGAGCCGGGTTGGCCCGCATCCGCTCGCGCAGCCCTTCGAGGGTGACCTCGCGGACGCGCGCACGGGCTTCATCCACGATCTTGAGGAACCCGGGGGAATGTTGCATGGCTCGATCCTATCGCCGCCCCCGGCGGAATGAAGGGCCAAGTTCGGCGAAGGGCGCGGAGCGGGGAGCGGGGAGTGGGAATCGAGGGTCGGGAAAGGTGACAGGTCCGTCTCGGCCCTGCGCCCTGCAACGGGAGTCCGCGCCCCCCGCTTCCCGCCTCCCGCCTCCCGCCTCCCGCCCCTCGCTCCTCGCTCCCCGCTCCCCGCCCTTCCCAGGGGCCATTCACGTTGGGGTGGGCCTTCCGCGCCGGATTTCCGGAAGCAGCAAGGCCGTGGCGGCCACGATCATCAGCGCGGCAGCCCATCCCATCTGCGAGGGCGCCATGCGCTCCACGGCCCAAAAGGCTGCCATGGGTGCCAGCACGCCCCGCACCCCCGTCAGGAACGTGTGCACCGCCATGTAGTCGGCCACGCGGTCTGGCGGGGCCACCTTGGTGGTCCAAAGCGACCATGCGACGTCGCCGCCCGCCGTGGACACGCCATAGACGACCGCGCCGAGGACGAGCCCCGGCGTCGTGTTCGAGGTGAAGAAGGCGGCGATGCCCACCGCGAAGCCCAGGTTCAACGCGCAGCGCAACGCGAAGAAGTTCATGCGGTCGAACAACCGCCCCCAGACCGGGCTCATGAGGAGGCGCGCGAGGTTGGGCACCACGAGCGTGTACAGGGCGATTTCCGCCGCGCCCATCGACATCCCATGCCGGGGGTTGCCCAGGTATTCCACGCGCAACGGGAGCATCGCCAGGTTGGCAAACCCCATCAGCATCCACGCCGCCAGCGCGTTGCGGAACACGGGGTCGGA
>JBJSZF010000152.1:0-3756 GCA_046090125.1 Verrucomicrobiota bacterium | reverse complement strand
AGTTGCCTCGATGAGGTCCGGCGCTGGGCTCGAGCCTTGCCCGGGCACGTTCCAAAACACCAGCCCGGCGACGGCCACGACGAAGGCCAACCCGGCGGCGGCCATCAGGAAGGGCTCGGGAGCCACGTCCGCGTCGGCGACGTCCCGATGGCGCGCCAGCGCGAGGACGCGCGAGGCGAGGCCTGGCGGCGGCGCAGGAACCGGCAGCGGTCCGGAGGCACGGAGGCGGCGGCGAAGCTCGGGGTGCAGCTCGTTCACAGGATTCCCTTTCGTTGAAGCTCGAGGAAGCGGGCGTTGAGTCGGCGACGCGCCCGGAAGGCGCGCACGCGCACCAGCGTGGAGGACCAGCCGGTGCGTGCGCAGATCTCCTCCACGGTCAGGTCGTCGATCTCCAGCCAGCGGATCAACGCGCGGTCGCGCGGCTCCAGCACCGCCAGCATCGACGCGACGATGAATTCCGAGTCGGAGTCGGCGCACGGCTCCGCCGCGTGCGACCGCGACTCCGCACCCTCCTCCGTGGCGCGGGCCTGCGTCTCCGGCAGGTCCGCCATGCGCCACTCCGGCCGCGCCGTCTGGGCCCGGATGGCGTTGCGACAATGGTTGACGGCGATGCGGGACACCCAGTGTTCCAAGGGGACAGAGCGACGGTATTGGGGAAGGCGCTGGAACACCTTCACGAGGATTTCCTGAACCAGGTCCTCCTCGGCGGCCCGACGCGGCAAGTGGGCGCGCACGATGCGGGCCACGACCGGGTGCAGCGCCTCCACCATGCGCCGGCTTGATTCCTCGTCACCGCCCTCGACGCCGGGAAGCAGGCTGCGGAGGTCCAGCTCGTCGGCCGGACGTGCCAACGTGGGGCCGCGTCGGCCGCCGACCCTGTCGGGAAGGCCAACGCCGCGTGCCTCAAAGGGCTCCGCCAAGGAACCCACGGATGATGCCAGGACTGCGCTCGTACGCCTGAACGACCCCATGAATGCTCGACAGATTACAGCAACCCGCCCCTGGCGACCAAGGCCGCTTCCGGGCCGGGGGACCTGGTTTCCGCATTCGGACGCAGATGCCGCAACGACCGCGCGCCGCTACCGCGTCCACGAGGTCCGCTCCTTGCTTCTCGCCCCCCGGCCCTCATCCGCCGCCACCCGCAACATCGGGATGCACCGGGACCGCGCCGGTTCCCTTGCGCACGCTTGCCCCGAAGGGCGGGTTTTGGAACGGTCGCGGCTCGTTGCTTATGGGACACGTCAAGTTGCACATACCAGGACCCGTCGAGGTGAGCGCCCGGACCTTCTCGGCCTTTTGCCGGCCGATGATCGGGCATCGGGGCCAGGGCTTCAAAGACCTCTACGCCCAGGTGCAGCCGGGCTTGCAGTCCCTCCTGGCCACGCGCCAACTCGTGTATCTCTCCACCTCCAGCGCCTGGGGTGTCATGGAGGGTGCCCTGCGCAACCTCGTGACCAAGCGCGTCCTCAACTGCATGTGCGGCGCCTTCTCCGACAAGTGGCTGGACGTATCGCGCCGCTGCGGCAAGGAGGCCGACCCCTTGCAGGTGCCCTGGGGCTCGCCCATCCGGCCGGAGCAGGTGGACGCCGCGCTCGCCACAGGCAAGTACGACGCCCTGACCCTCATTCACAACGAGACCAGTTGCGGCGTCATGAGCCCGCTCGCCGACATCGCGGGGCTCAAGGCCAAGTACCCCGACGTCACCTTCATCGTCGATGCGGTCAGCTCCATGACGGCGGTCCCCATCGCCTTCGACGCCCTGGGCATCGACGTCCTGCTGGCGGGGACGCAGAAGGCGTTTGCGTTGCCCCCGGGGCTCACCGTGTTCGTCGCCTCCCCCGCCGCCCTGGCCAAGGCGGCCACCGTGGCGGACCGCGGCTATTACTTCGACTTCGTCGAGTTTGAAAAGAACGCGCGCGAGAACATGACGCCTAGCACGCCGTCCATCGCCCACGTGTACGCGCTGGCGGACAAGCTGGAGGAGTTCAAGGCCGAGGGGCTGGAGGCCCGCTATGCGCGTCATGCCCGCACCAACGACATGCTCCGCGACTGGGTCCGCCGCCACGGCTTCACCCTGTTTCCGGAGCCCGGCTACGAGTCCCGCACCTTGGTGTGCATCAACAACGGCGCGCGCTCGGGCGGCCGCACCATCGACGTCGCCAAGTTCCAGAAGCTCGTGAAGGAAGCCGGCGTCCTCATCGACGGGGGCTATGGGAAGATCAAGGGCCTGACCTTCCGCGTGTCCAACATGGGCGACGAAACCCCGGAGACCATCGGCGCGTTGATCGAGATCATGGACGGCGCCCTTGCCCGGCTCTGACCGGCCGGGGAGCGGGCGACGTCAGCCCGGCAGCCGGGACGACACACAGGCGCTACGAGCGCCGCGGTTGCGCAGGCAGGGAACGGCGCCACGCCAGCACCGCGCGCATCATGGGGCGTGCCATCAGCAACCATTGCCAGAGCGGGATGAACAGGAACGCCTGGATGTTCTTCACGCCGCGCGGGTGAAACATGACGAAGTACGTGTAGGCCGCCGCCCCCGCGACCGAGACGCCCACCACATGCCAACGAAGCGGCCCGGCCTCCGGCAGGCGCCGCGCCAGCCACGCGGCCGTCACCGCCAGCAGGAACGGGAGCATTGTCCACGGCAGCAAGAGCCCATGGATGGGTGACCCTTGGAGCCCAGGCGCCGCCACCAGCGTCATGTAAACGCCCGGCACCATCCCGCCGAGGCACGCCGCGAACAACGTCCCCACCATCGGACCGGGCAGGGCACCCTCGCCCTGCAACACGTCCCCCTCGCCCGAAACCGCGCTCCCGCCCCCGTTGGCCTGCTCACGTTCCATGCGTCGAACCTACCGCCGTTCCAACGCCAACCCAAGCCAGCGCCCACGGTCACCCCAGCCGAAATCCCATGGGCAACAAGCTCCGGACCGGGTGCTGCCCAGGCACGCCGTCCAGGCATACGATGGCGTCCGGAGCCAGCTCCAACATCCACTGCCGACACGCCCCGCATGGGGACTTGCCCTGCGGCCCCGCGTGGGGGTCGGCATCGGGACACGTCACGGCGATGGCCAAGAAACGTCGCCCTCCGGCGGCGATGCCCGCCGCCAGGGCCGTCCGCTCCGCGCACAAGGCCAGCCCGTAGCTGGCATTCTCGATGTTGCACCCGACGAAGACCCGGCCGTCCTCCGCAAGGACGGCCGCGCCCACGCGGAACCGGGAATAGGGCGCATGGGCATGAAGGGAGACGGCCCGGGCGGCCGCCATCAAGGCGTCCAGCCCGGGCCGCGTGGCCTCCGCGCCTGATGCGGCGCCTACTTCGACGCCTTCTTCCATTCGCCAATCTTGGCAATGAAGGCGTCGGGGCCGCCCTTGAGGTAGCCCACCTGGCGCCCCAGTTCCTTCCCGTCTGCGTCGATCAGGACGAACGTCGGGAAGCCGTTGACCTTGTACTGCTTCTTGAGGTCGTTGTTTTGCTTCTTGGTGGCCTCGGGCAAGGCCTTCTTGTTGGGGAAATCGACCTCGACGAGCACGACGTTCTTGGCCGCGAAGTCCGTGAACGCCTTCTGGTCGAGCGACTCCTTCTTCATCTTGATGCACCAGCCACACCAGTCGGAGCCGGTGAAGTCGATGAGGATGGCCTTCCCTTCCTTCTTGGCCTGGGCCTGCGCGGCGGCGTAGTCGGTGCCCCAGGCTTCGGCGGCAATGACGGAGATCCCGACGGCAACCGTCGCGGCGAGAGCGAGCATGAGC
>JBJSZF010000151.1:0-16033 GCA_046090125.1 Verrucomicrobiota bacterium | reverse complement strand
CCAGTCCGCCGCGCACCACCTGCAGCCACAACGCGCGTCCCGGCCGCAGCTCATGGTCCACCGCGCACGACGCGTCGCACCTCAACCGGTACACGTCCGCATCCTGTCGCAGCGACGCCGCCCCGTCGCGTCCGTCCCCGGCGATGATCAAGAGCTTCGGGTCGTTCCCCCGCCCCTCGGGCATGTGCCACTCGGCGTATTGGGGAGGCAGGCCCATGGCCGATGGACGCAACCACACCTGAAGGAAGTGGGCGGGCTCCGTCGCGGACGGGTTGAACTCGCTGTGGACGATCCCGCGTCCCGCGCCCATCACCTGGATGTCGCCCGGCCGGAGCACGCGGCGGTTGCCCAGGTTGTCGCCATGCTCCAGCGCGCCCGAAACCACGTAGGTGAAGATCTCCATGTCCCGGTGCGGATGCGGCGGGAAGCCGCCGCCGGCCGCCACGTGGTCCTCGTTGATCACGCGCAGGCTGCGGAAGCCCATCCATGCGGGATCGTGGTAGTCGCCAAAGGAAAACGAGTGGCGGCTGTCCAGCCACCCGAGCGCGGCGTGGCCGCGTTCCATCGACCTGCGAACGAACGTCATGCCCAACGCTACCATGGGTCATTCACCCAAACCATGAAGCAGTTGCTTCGACAACCACGGCTTTCCCTTTTGCCGCCCCGTGGGCGCGGGCGCTTGACTGGAAGGGGGCCGACATGGCCCCGGCCACTTGAACGAGATGAACCCGTATCCGTCCGTCCCGCATTCGCTGTATTCCGCCGAGTTCGAGCACGACGCCTGCGGCGTGGGCTTCGTCGCCAACATCCACGGAAGGCCCGAGCACCGGATCGTGCGCCACGCGCTGGAGGCCCTGGAGTCGTTGGCCCACCGCGGCGCGCTCGACGCCGATGCCAAGACCGGCGACGGCGCCGGGATCCTCGTCCAGGTGCCGCGCGCCCTTCTGCACCGCGAGGCGACGCTGCTGGGCGCGGGGGCCGTCGCGCCCGAGGACCTCGCGGTCGCCATGGTCTTCCTGCCGCGGTCGCTCACGTACCTCGCCGCGCGTGGCCGAAGGCTCGTCGAGCAAGCCTGCGCGGCGCACGGCATCCACTTCCTCGGTTGGCGCGCGGTGCCGGTGAACCCCCGGTGCCTAGGCGACAAGGCCGCGTCCACGCGGCCCGAAATCCAGCAGGCCCTCCTTGCTCGCGATCCGGGATGGGGCGCGGAGGAGTTCGAGCGTCGGCTGTTCCTGGCCCGGCGCCACGCCGAGGCCGCTGCCCGCAAGGAGGACCTGGCCGGGTTCTACATCCCCTCCATGTCGGCCCGCACCGTCGTGTACAAGGGCCTCTTTAACGCGCCCCAGCTTCCATCCTTCTATCCCGACCTACGCGACCCCGCGTTCGCCTCGGCGATGGCGTTGTTCCACCAACGCTATTCCACCAACACGTTCCCCACGTGGAACCTCGCCCATCCCTTCCGGCGCCTCGCGCACAACGGCGAGATCAACACCCTCCTCGGCAACCGCAACTGGACCCGGGCGCGCGAACGGGAGCTGGAGCCCGGCATCTGGGGCCCTCACATCGACGCGCTCCGGCCGATCCTCCAGCCCGGCGGATCCGACTCGGCCGCGCTCGACAACGCCCTGGAGGCCCTCGAGCTGAGCGGGCGCGACCTGCTCCACGCCGTGATGATGCTCGCGCCGGAGGCTTGGGAGAACCGCGCGGACATGAACCCTGCCGTGCGCGACTTCTACCAGTACCACGCGTGCCTCAACGAGCCGTGGGACGGCCCCGCCGCCGTCGTGTTCTCGGACGGCCGCTGGGTCGGAGCCACGCTCGACCGCAACGGGCTGCGGCCGGCACGCTTCAAGATCTACGACGATGGCCTCGTGGTCATGGGGTCCGAGTTCGGCCTCGTCGAGCTGGACGAGGCCCGCGTCGTCCGCAAGGGCCGCCTCGGCCCGGGCCGCATCCTCGCCATCGACACGGCCGAGGGTCGCCTCTACGAGGACCATGAGGTGAAGGCCCTCGTCGCCCGACGCCAGCCCTACGGCGACTGGGTCCGCAGCAACGCCGTCCATCTCGCCGACTCTGTCGTCCCCGCCGCGCCGGAGCCGGTCGATCCCGTCGCCCTCACCCTCCAGCAGCTCGCCTTCGGATGGGACGTGGAGCAGGTCGAGGACCTCCTCAAGCCCATGGCCACCGCCGCCGCCGAGCCCGTCGGATCCATGGGCGACGACACCCCGTTCGCGGTGTTGTCGCGGCGTCCGCGCCTGTTGTTCGACTACTTCAAGCAGCTCTTCGCACAGGTCACGAACCCGCCCATCGACCCCATCCGCGAGAAGGTCGTCATGTCCCTGTCCGGGGCGCTGGGGCGGCGCCGGTCGTGGCTGGACGAGTCCCCGCTCCACGCCCGGCAGGTGTTGCTGGCCTCGCCCATCCTGGACGAGGACGGCGCGCGGGCCTTGCGTTCGCTGCCCGGCTTCCCATGCCGCGTGTTGACCGTGTGCTTCGATGCCGGCGGCGGGGCTGACGCGATGGACGCCGCCCTCTCCTGCCTTGCGGCCGAGGCCGAGGTGGCCGTGGACGAGGGGGCGGTCCTGTTGGTGCTCACGGACCGCGGCGTGACGGCGGAGCGCGCCGCGATTCCCATGCTGGCCGCCGTGGGCGCGGTGCACCATCACCTCATCCGGTCGGGCAAGCGCCTCCGTTGCTCCATCGCGTGCGAGAGCGGCGAGGCGCGGGACGTCCATCACTTCGCGTGCCTGGTGGGGTATGGCGCGTCCGCCGTGCTGCCCTATGTCGCGCTGGCCGCCATTCGCTCCGCGGCCGCGTCCGGGGCCTTCCCGGGCATCAGCCCGGCCCAGGGCGAGGCCAACTACCGGAAGGCGGTCGAGAACGGCCTGCTCAAGGTGTTTTCCAAGATGGGCATCTCGACGCTGGCGAGCTATCAGGGCGCGCAGGTCTTCGAGGCCATCGGTCTCGGGCATGACCTCGTGGAGCGCTGCTTCCACGGGACGACCAGCCACGTGGGGGGCATTGGGCTGGGTCACGTCGCGCTCGACACGCTGCGTCGGCACCAACTGGCCTTCGCGGCCCCCATCGCCCCCGTCCTCGACGTGGGCGGCCACTACCGCGTCGCCAAGGGCGGCAAGGGGGAGTTCCACGCGTACAACCCGCAGGTCGTGCTCACCCTGCACCGGTTCCTGAAGTCGGGCGCGCGCGACGAGTTCCTCCGCTTCATGGAGACCGTCGAGAAGCGGGAGCCGGTGAGCCCCAGGGACCTGCTCCGCTTCAAGGCCTCTCCCAACCCGGTGCCCCTCGACGAGGTCGAGCCCATCACCGAGATCCGCCGCCGCTTCACCACGGCCGGCATGTCTTTGGGAGCCCTCTCGCCCGAGGCCCACGAATGCCTCGCCGTCGCGATGAACTCCATCGGCGGGAAGTCCAACTCCGGCGAGGGCGGCGAGGATCCCGCCCGCTATTCCACCCATCGCAACTCCGCCATCAAGCAGGTCGCCTCCGGCCGCTTCGGCGTCACTCCCGCCTACCTCGCGTCGGCGCACGAGATCGAGATCAAGATGGCCCAAGGCGCGAAGCCCGGGGAGGGCGGCCAGCTTCCGGGCCACAAGGACACGCCCCTCATTGCGCGGCTCCGCCATTCCGTGCCAGGCGTTCCCCTCATCTCGCCGCCGCCCCACCACGACATCTATTCCATCGAGGACCTGTCCCAGCTCGTGTACGACCTCAAGCAGGTCAACCCGCGCGCCAAGGTCTGTGTCAAGCTCGTCGCCCGCGCCGGCGTGGGCACGGTCGCGGCCGGAGTCGCCAAGGCCTACGCCGACGTCATCCTCGTCTCGGGCCATGACGGCGGCACCGGCGCGTCGCCGCTGACCTCCATCAAGAACACGGGCGGGCCGTGGGAGTTCGGCGTCGCGGAGGCCCAGCAGACGCTCGTCCTCAACGACCTCCGCTCCCGCGTCGTGCTCCGCACCGACGGCGGCATGAAGACCGGGCGCGACATCGTCGTCGCGGCCCTCCTTGGGGCGGAGGAGTTCAACTTCGGAACCGCCGCGCTGGTCGCGGCCGGCTGCGCCATGTTCCGCGTCTGCCACCTCAACACCTGCCCCGTCGGCGTCGCCACCCAGAAGGACGAGCTGCGCGCCAAGTTCCGCGGCAAGCCCGAGAACGTCGTCGCCTACTTCGACGCCATCGCCCAGGAGGTGCGCGAGATCCTGGCCTCGCTTGGGTTTCGTCGCCTCGACGACGTCGTCGGGCGCACCGACCTGCTGGAGCGTCGCCCCCTCGACGAGCTGCCCGTGGAAGTGCGGGCCAAGGCGGCCACCCTCGAGGTCGAGCGCCTGCTGGCCGTGACGGACCCCACCGGCGACGCCCCGCGCCTGCACACGCGCGAGCGCAACGAACGCTTCGGGGATTCCCCCCTCGA
The DNA here is from genome assembly GCA_046090125.1 of Verrucomicrobiota bacterium. Classification (GTDB taxonomy): domain Bacteria; phylum Verrucomicrobiota; class Verrucomicrobiia; order Limisphaerales; family UBA9464; genus UBA6176. The sequence continues at coordinate 11,604 of JBJSZF010000151.1, read as the reverse complement.
CGACCGCATCCTCACCGAGGGCCGCCTCGCGTTGCAGGGCCGCGGCGTCGCGCGCCTCGATTACAAGGTCTCCAACCTCCATCGCAACGTCGGCACGCGCGTGTCCGGCCACATCGCCTACATCTACGGCGACGGCGGCCTGCCCGAGGGATCGGCCCTCGACATCACGCTGCGGGGCGCGTCCGGCCAAAGCCTCGGGACCTTTCTCGCCCGGGGCGTTCACCTGACCCTCGTGGGCGAGGCCAACGACTACGTCGGCAAGGGCATGAACGGCGGCCGGATCGTCGTGCGGCCGCCGGCGTGCGCCACCTTCCCATGGGCCTCCAACGTCATCGCCGGCAACACGTGCCTCTACGGCGCCACCGGCGGCGAGGCGTTCATCGCGGGCACGGCCGGCGAACGTTTCGCCGTCCGCAACTCCGGGGCCGTCGCCGTCGTCGAGGGCGTGGGCGACCACGGCTGCGAGTACATGACCGGCGGCTCCGTCCTGATCCTCGGCGACGTCGGCGACAACTTCGCGGCTGGCATGTCCGGGGGACGCGCCTGGGCATGGGACCCCGCCGACCAACTTCCTGCCCGCTGCAACCCGGGCATGGTCGTCGTGCAACCCCTTTCCGACGACGACGCCGCCCGGGTGCTGGGCCTGCTGGCGCGGCACCAAGAGCTGACCGGCTCGCCCCGCGCGGCGGACTTGGTGGCGTCGTGGCCCGCCTGCCGGGACCAGTTCAAGGCGATTGTTCCAAGGCCGCCCGAGCCCACGCCCACGCCCACGACCCAGACGGCACGGCCTCAGCCACAGCAGCAGCCCATCGCCCCCGCGCCCGCGCCGGGGCCGTGAACAGGCCCGGAGGCCGCCGCGCGGCTCACTTCAGGCCCAGGCCATCGTCCGCGTCGAGTTGCTCCTGCATCCGGCGCTCGGCATGGGCGGTCCCGAACCATCGGGCCAGAATCCAGACGTTCGCCGCCGCCCACGCGCCCAGTCCCAACACGTAAAAAAGGAATGGCTCGGGCTCCCAGGCTTGGTGCAGGCGCCACAACGCCCACGCCGAGAGCGCGGCCCACGCCGCCGTGAAGTGCAGGGTGAACCAGTTGAACAACGTCCAGCGCCCCTCCCACGTCACGCCGCTGAGCTTCGGCGCCGCATGGGGATAGAAGTATTCCGCCTCCAGCTCGCTGGCGATCAGCACGCGCCCGCCCAGCAGCCGGTTGACGCGGCGCTCCATGGCCCGGGCATGCACCCGCGCAAAGTCACATTGGTGCAGGAAGAACGACGCCGTCATCCCCGTCGTCACCAACCCCGGCCCCACCAACGCGAGCAACGAGGGCGACCACAGGTGAAACGCCACCAGCGCCGCCGCCGCGCTGGCCATCAACAGGGCGAAGAACTTCCGGTTGTAGGCGTACTGCATGGCCCGCATCCGCTCCAACTGGCGGGTCCACGCATCATACAGGCATCGGTCGCGCTCCGTCATGCGCACAGCAAAGCCCCAACACGCCCCGGGGCAAACGCCGAAAACAACCCCGGAAGTCCCAGGCACGTCCTCCGAAGTTGAGCATCAAGATTCCAGCCCGCGCCCCGGCCACCGAGCCGATGGCGCGCCACCCCCCGCTTCCCGCTTCCCCCTTCCCGCTTCCCCCTTCCCGCTTCCTGCTTCCCCCTTCCCAGTTCACGGTCCCCGGCCCCCGGTCCCCGGTCCGCGTCCAGCAGCGGCATGCGCCGCCTCCCTACCACCACGCGTTCGTGGGGCTGGCCGGGGCGGACCAGAACGGGTCGGTGTCGGGCCGCACCGGGAACTTGTAGCCCTCGACGTGCAGGTCGCCGAAAAGGACGTTCGCCAGGCTCTTGCCCTTGTAGTTGTGCCAAAGGCTCTTGCCCTCGGTCCAACCACGGTTCGGATGCCAGATCCAGTCGCCTTGGATGATCTTGTTGACCGGGCTCAGCGCGATCTCGGAGGACTTCATCGACTGCCCGTCGTAGTTGTTGGGCGACGCGCCCACGTTGCCCGTGATGCGCTTCGTCCGGGCAAAGTCCACCGCCCACTCCATCAGGTAGCTGTTCCCGAACTGCATGTAGCAGTTCGTCGTCTTCACGCCCCGGACCTTGTCCGAGAAGATGTCACCCTTGTCCGACGGGCACCGGAAGATCTCCGGGCTGCCCTGGTACTTGAACAAGGGGCGGTTCGTCATCGCCGTGAAGACGTCGTAAGTCCCGTTCTTGCCGCCCGACGAGGCCCAGTCCCGGCACAGCGGGTACCAGTCCCGGTTGTCGTCGGCATACATCTGGAACGCGAGCCCCACCTGCTTCTGGTTCGAGATGCACTTGATCGCCTGTGCCTTGGACTTCGCGCGCCCCAAGGCCGGGAGCAGCATCCCGGCCAGGATCGCGATGATCGCCACCACCACCAGGAGCTCAATCAGCGTGAACGCCAGGACGCCACGCGCCAAGGATGCCTTCCGAAGGGGAATCATGCAGCAAGGCTGAACCCGCCAACGCCGTCCTGACAAGGATGCTTCCCGCCCCACAAGGCAACTGCCTCCTTGGCCTCCGGGCGGACGTCCGTATCCTGCCCCCGGCTATGTCACGAGCGTTCCTCCTTCGTCTTGCGATCGTCCTCGCCGCCGCGTCGGCGGGCGTCCACGCACAACACAAGCTGGGCCCCCAGGGCAGCTTCGAGCCCCCCAAGATCGCCGCCGCCTCCGACGAGGGCGAACGCCTCCTCAAACGGTTCCGCATCCCACAGGGCTGGAAGGGCCAACTCTTCGCCGCCGAGCCCGACGTCGCCCACGGCGTGGCCTTTGACGTCGCCGACGACGGCCGTGTCTTCGTCGTCGAAAGCTTCCGCGCCTGGCGCGGCGTGCCCGACATCCGCGGCATCATGGACTGGCTCGACGAGGACCTCGCCTGCAAGTCCGTCGAGGACCGCCTCATGATGATGCGGCGCCACCTCGGCGAGAAGGGGATGAAGGACTACTACAAGAACACCGAGCGCATCCGCTTCCTCAAGGACCAGGACGGCGACGGCCGCGCCGACGTGTCCAAGGTGTTCGCCGACAACTTCGCAACCCCCCTCGACGGCGTCGCGGCCGGCGTCCTCGCCCGCGGCAACGACGTGTGGTTCGCCAACATCCCCAACGTCTGGCACCTGCGCGACGACAACCTCGACGGCGTCGCCGACGCCCGGCGCAGCATCTCCTACGGCCACGGCGTCCGCGTGGGATTCCTTGGCCATGACCTCCACGGCCTCACCTTCGGGCCCGACGGCCGCCTCTACTTCAGCATCGGCGACCGCGCCTCCGTCCTCCGCACCGAGGGCCGCACCGTGGGCACCCCCGACACCGGCGCCGTCTTCCGCTGCAACCCCGACGGCTCCGGCATGGAAATGTTCTACGTCGGCCTTCGCAACCCCCAGGAGCTCGTCTTCGACGAATGGGGCAACCTCTTCACCGGCGACAACAACTCCGACGGTGGCGACCAGGCCCGCTGGACCTACCTCATCGAGGGTGGCGACAGCGGCTGGCGCATCGGATGGCAGTTCCTTGAAGGAGCCGACGCCCCCGTCCCCCGCGGCCCGTGGAACATGGAAAAGATGTGGCAGCCGCAAAACAACCTGCAGCCCGCCTACATCACCCCGCCCATCAAGAACATCTCCGCCGGGCCCTCCGGCGTCGCCTACTACCCCGGCACCGGCCTCGACTCGTCCTGGAACGGCACCTTCACCCTCTGCGACTTCCGCGGGTCCGGCGCCGGCTCCGGCATCTGGAGCTTCAAGCTCAAGCCCAAGGGAGCCTCCTTCGAGATCGTCGAGGACAAGCAGTTCCTATGGTCCATCGAGGCCACCGACGCCACCTGGGGCCCCGACGGAGCCTACTGGGTCTTCGACTGGGTGGACGGTTGGGAGCCCGTCGGCAAGGGCCGCCTCTATCGCTTCTTTGACCCCGCCAAGATCGAGTCCGCCGAGGTCGTCGCCACCCGCAAGCTCCTCGCCGAGGGTCTTGCCCAGCGATCCGAAAAGGACCTGCTCGGCTTCCTGGCCCACCCCAACCAACGCGTCCGCCAAAACGCCCAGTTCACCCTCGCCAGCAAGGGCGAGCCCGCCGTCCCCGCCCTCGGCAAGGTCGCGCGTTCCTCCAAGAGCCTCCATGCCCGGCTCCACGCCATCTGGGCCCTGGGGCAGGTTTCCCGCGCCACCCGCGTCACCGCCCTCGGAGGCAAGTCGCCCGCCCTCGAGCCCCTCCTGACCCTCGTCACCGCCCCCGAGCCCCACGTGCGCGCCAACGTCGCCCGCGTCCTCGGCGACGCCGCCTACGCCCCGGCCCACGACGCCCTCGCGCGCCTCGCGGCCGACGCCGACGCCCACGTCCGCGCCACCGGCGTCATCGCCCTCGGCAAGCTGCGCAACCGCGCCTCCCTTCCCACCATCTACCAGGTTCTGCGCGACAACGCGGACCGTGACCCGCACCTGCGCCACGCCGCCGTCCAGGCCCTCGTCACCGCCGCCGACCCCGACGACCTCATCGCCGCCGCCAAGGACCCGTCCGACGCCGTCCGCATGGGCGTCCTCCTCGCCATGCGCCGCGCCGAGCGCAACGAGATCGCCGGTTTCCTCCAGGACAAGAACCCCGCGCTCGTCACCGAGGCCGCACGCGCCATCAACGACGTGCCCATCGCCGGGGCCATGCCCGAACTCGCCGCGTTGATCGACTCCAGCCTCGCGCCGGACGCCGCGCCCGCCCTCGCCCGACGCGTGCTCAACGCCAACCTCCGCTTCGGCACCGCCGACACCGCCAAGGCCCTCGCCAACGCCGCCGCCCGCGACGCCCTCCCCGAGTCCGTCCGCGCCGAGGCCCTCGTCGCCCTCGGCGTCTGGCCCGCCAATGGCGGCCGCGACCGCGTCACCGGCCTCTGGCGTCCCACCGCCTCCCCGCGCGACCGCAAGGTGCCCGCCGACGCCCTCCGTCCCGTGGTCAACACGCTGCTCGCCCAGGCGCCCAACCCCGTCCGCAAGGCCGCAGCCACCGCCGTCGGCCAACTCCGCATCGAGGAGGCCGCGCCCGCACTCGCCGCGCTCGTCGCCCAGGCCCAATCCGACGACAACGCCCGCGTCGCCGCCTTGCAGGCCTTGTGGGAACTGGGAGCACCGGAGCTCGCCGCCTCCCTCGAAGCCGCCGCCAAGGATCCCTCCGACAAGGTCCGCAAGGCCGCCGCCAAGCTCAGCGTCCAAGTCCCGCCCACCGCCCGACGCTCCGCCACCCCCGCCGCGGGCCCGGCCGCCGACAAGGTGGGCAAGCTCGCCGCCATCCTCTCCAACGGCACCACCTCCGAGAAACAAAACGCCCTCGCCACCCTCGCCACCGTCGAGGGCGCGACCGCCGACGACGTGATCGGGCGCTGGCTCAACGATCTCAAGGCGGGCTCCGTCCCGGCGTCGCTCCACCTCGACGTCCTCGATGCCGCCGCCAAGCGCCCGTCCCTCAAGGCCGCCGCCGCCGCCCACGAGGCCGCCGCCACCGACCCCAAGGACCCCATTGCGAAGTGGCGCGCTTGCCTCGCGGGTGGCTCGGCCGAGGAAGGCCGCAAGATCTTCCTCGAGCGCGCCGAGGTGAGCTGCGTCCGCTGCCACAAGGCCAACGGCGAGGGCGGCGAGGTCGGCCCCGAGCTCACCGGCATCATCGAGAAGAAGGACCGCGCCTACATCCTCACCAGCATCGTCCACCCCAACGCCGCCATCGCGGCCGGCTTCGAGAACCTCCTGGTCACCCTCAAGAACGGCAATTCCTACGCCGGCGTCATCAAGTCCGAGTCCGCCGACACCCTCGAGATCAACAGCCCCGAGGACGGCCTCGTGAAGATCAACAAGGTAGACATCAAGGAGCGCGAGAAGGGCCTGTCCGGCATGCCCGAGGGCTTCGGGGACCTCCTCTCCCGCCAGGACCTCCGCCACCTCGTCGAGTTCATCGCCACCCTCAAGTAGCACCCATGCCCCGCAGGGCCGTCATCGACGTCGGCACCAACTCCGTGAAGGTGCTCCTCGCCGACGTCGATGACGGCGGCGTCCTTCCCGTCTGGGAAACCTCCACCCAGACCCGACTGGGCCAGGGCTTCTACGAGTCGCGCACCCTCCAGCCCGGGCCCATCCGCACGACGGCCGACGCCGTCGCGTCGTTTGCTCGCGAGTCTCGCGCCCGGGGTGCCGCCACCATCCGCGTGGTGGCCACCTCCGCCGCGCGCGATGCCATCAACGGATCCGAGTTGACCCTCGCCATCCAAGAGGCGGCCGGACTCCCCTGCGAGGTCATCTCGGGTGACACCGAGGCCAACTGGGCCTTCGTCGGCGTCACCACTCACCCCTCGCACCAAGGCCTCCCCTTGCTCGTGCTCGACGTCGGCGGCGGCAGCACCGAGTTCATCCTTGGCCAACGCGACCCCGGCCGCCCCGCCCACGTGGCCCATCGCTCCTCCCATCCCGTCGGCTCCGTTCGGCTCCAGGAACGCTTCCCGCCCGGCGACCCGCCCCGCCCCGACGATCTGCCGCGCGTGCGGGCATGGCTCGATGACTTCCTGCACACCGAGGTCGCGCCCGCCCTTGAGGAGGCCATGCGGGCATGGTCCCGGCCCCGCCATGTCCTCGGCGTGGGCGGCACCACCGCCATCCTCGCCCTCATGGAGCAAGGACGGGATGACTTTGACCGCGACGCCATCGAGGCCACGCACTTCACCCGCGACGGCATCTCGCGAAGCGTCGATGCGCTGTGGTCCGAAAGCCTCGCCGCCCGACGCCTGCGCCGGGGGCTCCCGCCGGAGCGTGCCGACGTCGTGTTGTTCGGCGCCGCGATCTACGAGGCCGTGCTCCGCGTCCTGGATCTCCCGATCCTAGGGGTCAGCACGCGCGGCCTGCGCTTCGCCGCGTTGGCCTGACGCCCACCGCCCGGCCAGCCCGCGCCAGCCCTATTCCGGTTGCGGCAGTTCCACGGCTGCCCGGGCCACAAAGTCCCGTTCCCCTCGCAGCCGGCCCGCCTCCACCTCGACGCGATACACGCCACCCGCCACCAGCGGCTGCGCCTTCGTCTCCACCTTCCCGCCTGGCAATGCGTCGTCGAACAGGAAGCCCCGCACCGGCTCGCGCCCCGGGGGCCGCGTGACGCGCCACGCCACCTTTCCCAACAGCGCCGGCGGCACGTTGCTCAGGGCCGTCACCCGCACCGCCGTCAGCGGGCAATCCCGGTCCAGCATGAAGACCGGCGTCAGCACGGAACCCTCCGCCGCCGTTCCACGCACCGGCCGCGTCGTGACATCCACTTGAATGCGCGGCGCCACGATCCAGTCCGTGAACCGATAGACGTAGCCGGCCGCAAGGACGACCAGGAGCGTGACCAGGAAATGTTTCTTGCGCATCATGCGAGCCGGCTGGCGGACGAACGGCCGGGTTGCCTCATTCGACGTGGCCGCAGCGTCCCCGCCAAGGCAGCGCGCGGCCACAACAGATCCACGGTGAACAGGAACAGCATGACGAACCACGGAACATCCCGTCGAGCCCCCGCTTCGGGCACCACCCACGCACGCAACCGCGCCTTCACCCTCATCGAGCTGCTCGTCGTGATCGCCATCATCGCGATCCTCGCGGGCATGCTCCTGCCCAGCCTCGGAAAGGCCAAGGAGGCCGCCAAGCGCATCTCCTGCGTCAACCAGCTCCGGCAGCTCGGCATCGCCACCGCCGTCTATGTCACCGACAACAACGGCAACTACCCCGAACGCAGCCTCGGCCCAAGCTGGCCCGAGCGCCTCCGCCCCAACTACAACCAGGTCCGCCTCCTCGTGTGCCCATCGGACATGGGCCCCGATGGCAAGGGCAAGCCCGCCACCGCCGAGTCCCGCACCAACCTCGTCGCCGACGCCGCGCCCCGCTCCTACATCATCAACGGCTGGAACGACTACTTCCAGGACACCATGGGCTCCCAGTTCTCCATGGGGGCCACCGTGGGCAAGTCCATCAACGAGGCCGCCATCCCCCAGGTCTCCGAGACCATCGTCTTCGGCGAGAAGCTCTACCCCATCGGCCACTACTTCATGGACTTCCTCGAGGGCAAGCTCGGCAACGACGTCGAGGTCCTGAACCACAGCATGCACAACTCCGGCGTCCGCAGCGCCTCTGGCGGCCAAGGCGGCGGATCCAACTACGCCTTCGCCGACGGCAGCACCCGCTACCTCAAGCACGGCAAGTCCCTTGCCCCACTGAACCTCTGGGCGGTCACCGACCGCTGGCGCACCAACGCCGTCGGCAACTGACCCTCAACGGGCGCCGGCCACCGGGTCCCCGGGTTGTTCCAACGTCACCCAACACGGGCAACTCCACGAATCCCCTGGCCTCTTGCGCCGGGACGTGACCGGCCAGCCTGAATCGTCCCAGCTACGGATTCGCCCATCTCGGCGGAAAAAGTTGGCTCGGGGTGGCAAGCTGCCCCTCCTCCACCGCCCCAAGTGCCATCGCGAGATCGAGGGCCATCGCCGGCTCGACGTGATGCCGTTGGATGAAGCGGGCGGCAAAGTATCCGGCGCACCACCGTACCGCTTCCCCCGCCTCCCACCGCAGGTCCGATGCCTCGTCGAGCAAGCCATGCTCCCCCGGTTCGTCAGGCACCGTGGCGAAGAAGTCCGCGAAGCTGTGCAACGTCCCCACGGCATGGGTCGTCAGCCAGGCACAACGCAGGCACTCGACGACCAGCGCGTTGAACGTCTCCGAAGCCTCCGGGAGCGCCCTACCATGGAGCGCAAATGCGTCCTCTACGACCCTCCGGATACGACCGTGCGCAGCGGCCAACTCCACCGCGCTCCCGCCCCCTCCCAACCCAGAAGTGATGTCGAAGGCCACGGGATACCCCAAGACAAGATCGGCCGCCGCCGCGTCATGAGCACCCGCCGCCAACAACACCCCGCTGAGGGCCTCCTCGGTGATCCATGGGTCTCCCTCGACGGCGTCTGCCAGCGCGATGCACCAAGTGCCCGTCCGCAGCAGGTGCCTGATGCCCCCATGAATGGCCAAGGCATCCAGCCCCGCCGCACAGTCAGCCTGCATGTCCGGGGTGGGCATCGACGCAAGGCGTGAGGCCTCATGCAGGAGGCCAACGGCGCGGTTCTTGCCCCGGCCAGAGCCCGGGGTTTCGCTGGCGGCGGCGGCCGGGCCTGCCTGCTCAGCGCGCACGGAAGGACGAGGCCAAGGCATCCGTAGTACACACGCGACGCCCAGCGCCAAGGCGCACAGCCAGAACGCGCGTGCCACGGGGTCGGTCCTGCCCGCGGCCGAAGGCAGCCGGGGTCGCGAACGGCGGGAGGTGGAGTGAACGGGCGGATCTGTTTTGGAAGGAGTCATGATGCGTGGCGCTGCCAATCCACACTTGGGCAGCCCCTGATGGAGTCCGGCAACGGTCGCCGGTGTCGGACTGGCCTGTTGGTGCCATGGCTGTTCGCTGATGGGATGGGCTAGGTCCCGATGCAAGTGTAGGCAATGGGTTTTCACGGCCCTTCCAGGGCGCCCCAACCCACATCGATGGGATGCCTCTTCACCCATGAAATGTCAGTGGGGCACGCCGTTGGCCAAGTGTCCTATCGCGACGGCTAAAGCGGGTCTCTCACGGCGGCACGGAGGTTCTCAAGGGGGGAAATGGATGGCGTGTGCTGCTTGACAGGGTGATGCGCGGATCCTTGGTTGGCTCCACCATCCGATTCCAACCCATGCAAAGGTCGGCGTTAGCCATAGCCATCCAGACATCAGCCATGAACCATCCCATGAAAACCATCGTTAGCATCCTCACTGTCCTGCTTCTTTACCTAGGCGGAGCCAGCAATACCCATGCTCAGGCACCCGTCGTCCTGGCTACCATGAAGGACGTCGCCACCACGCTCTGGCCGATCGCCTCCAGCTTGCCCACTAAGGTCACCTTTGACGCCCGCATCATGGTTTCACGGCATTGGCGGGTTCACGAACGCCACTACGGCGGGGTCACGATCGTGGAAATGTGGACCTATCGGCACACGTCAGACTCCAACAAGCCGGAGTACCGTTATGAGCACGCGTACGACGGAAAGCCATCTGTCATCTCCCGTAAACCGTTCGACCTGGTCATGCAGGTTCGCGAGGCGAGTTGCTTCTGGGGCTCGCCGGGGAACCCGGGCTTTGGTTACGAGATCAAGAATGGGGGCTTTATCCTTGCGGCATGGGCGGACTCTTTTCGCGTCACCGGGTTCGTCGGGGCCGCCAGCGATCAAAGGTGGCCCATGGACTTCAACTACAGGCGGACAAAATTGCCATCGTCGTGCCAGGACAAGGCAGGCCAGACGGAAAACTGCACCCGGACTGTCATGTTCACGCCGTTCGGACCTACGTTCTTCTGTCTTGGCCTGAGGGGGGTCAACTTCCAATACGGTGATTACTGGTCGGTCCTGACCGCCCCGCTATGGCCATTCTTTCGCTTCCCAACCCCCCTCTTCGAGGTTCCAGACCCGAACCTGCCCGGGAACGATCCCATCCCAGACGGCCGGTGGGACAACCAATTCTACCATGCACACTAGCCATCCTCTCCCATGAAACGTCGTTGGATTGCCGTGTGGGTCGTCGTGCTCGGATTGGGTTTGGCCCATGCCCTTCGGGATCGGGTGCGGGTCTCGTTGTGGACCGAAGGAGGGGTGGCACAGGCTGGCTCCGGTCCGGAAACAATGGCGAAGTCTGGCAGCGCGCCTTCAAGTCCTGGGCGCGTGCGCGTGCGTCCCCCGGAGCAACCACAGTTCCATGCCTTCGTGGATGAGCTCGACCCGGACTTCATTAGCATCCGCGGCCACATCACCAATGTCTCGGTCATGCTATGGGCGTCGGACCTGACCCATGACATGCCGGGCGTACGGGATCCCGAGCTGCTCCCCATCCTTGCGGCCGAGTCGGGTCTCCCCACCGCGATGTTTGCCTCGACGCTGGAGCATTACCCGAGGTCGGATCGGTCGCTGCCGGAGCTTTACGAACACATCCGAAACATCCCCAGCGTGGCGGCCGTGATGCGGGCGGTGGCTAACGCGGGGATTCCCTTCGACCCGAACTCGGACTGCGTCCTCGACGCGATCCGGATGGTGACCGGCATCACGGAGATGGAGGGTTTCCTTGGGTTTGGCGCTCCGCCGAGCCGCGCGGAGCTGGCGTCACCGGGGTCGGGACAGGCGTGGCTGGATGCGTTGCGGCGACGGGAAGCGGCGTCGGTTCGTGGGGCGCTGGAGCGGGCTTACACGACGCGGTTCCGGCATCGGCATGGGTTGGACGCCGCGCAGGTGGAAGCATTGCTGGCCGCCGCGCGTCCGCTGAAGGTGTACCAGGTGATGGCCCAGGACATTCATGTTCCCAGGCCGCGCGCCGAATGAGCTGATGGCCCGCACGTTGCAAGGGACGGGCGGCCAGGTGCCATCGGCCGCTGGGGCGAATGCGGGTCAGTCCTCCTTGGGCACCAACATCCGGAACGCGGGAATCCGCGCCACCACCGGCCGCCCGTCCCCCGTCGTCCCAAGGTAGGCGCCCGTGGCCGTCGCGTGCGGCCCCGGAATGAAGTGCTGCGAGTTGTACGAGAACG
>JBJSZF010000150.1:0-11346 GCA_046090125.1 Verrucomicrobiota bacterium | reverse complement strand
CCTGAACGTCATCAAGGTCACGCCCGATCCCGGCGTCATCGAGGTGAACATGCATCCCTCCCACGGCTGGGACGAGATGGTGCGCCACACGGAGATCCTCTATGAGGAAGCCCGCGAGGCCCGGCTCGGCACCGAAAAGTTCATGGTCGACGGCCGTCACACGGGAACGGGCGGCGGCAACCACATCATCATCGGGGGCGCGACCCCTGCGGACTCGCCGGTGCTGCGCCGCCCGGACCTGTTGCGGAGCCTGCTGGCGTACTGGCACAACCATCCGTCGCTCTCATACCTGTTCGCCGGGTTGTTCATCGGCCCGACGAGCCAGCATCCGCGCGTGGACGAGGCGCGGAACGACGCGTTGGCGGAGCTGGAGCTGGCGTTCAAGCAGGTGCCGGACAAGGGCTGGGTGCCGCCGTGGCTGGTGGATCGCCTGTTCAGGAACCTGCTCGTGGACGTCACGGGCAACACGCACCGGTCGGAGTTCTCCATCGACAAGCTGTACTCGCCGGACTCGTCGAGCGGCCGCCTGGGGTTGGTGGAGCTGCGGTCGTTCGAGATGCCGCCGCATCCGCGCATGAGCCTGGCGCAGCACCTGTTGCTGCGGGCGGCCATCGCGCGGTTCTGGAAGCAGCCGTACACGCACCACCTCGTGCGCTGGGGCACGAGCCTCCACGACCGCTTCCTCCTGCCCCACTTCGTCTGGGACGACTTCCAGGACGTCGTGGAGGACATGAAGGAGCACGGCTACCCCCTGGAGCCGGCGTGGTTCGCGCCCCACTTCGAGTTCAAGTTCCCGGCCATCGGCGCGTTCGACCGGCGCGGCGTGCACGTGGAGCTGCGGACGGCGCTGGAGCCCTGGCATGTGATGGGTGAGGAGGGCGCGTCCGGCGGCACGGTGCGGTACGTGGACAGCTCGCTGGAACGGTTGCAGGTGAAGGTCCAGGGGCTGGTGGACGGGCGTCATCTCGTGACGTGCGCGGGCCGACGCGTGCCGTTGCATCCCACGGGCGTGCACGGCGAGTTCGTGGCGGGGGTGCGCTATCGGGCATGGCAACCGTCGTCGTGCCTGCACCCGACGATCGGGGTGCACACGCCCTTGGCCTTCGACCTGTTGGACACGTGGAACGGACGCAGCCTGGGGGGGTGCACCTACCACGTGATGCACCCGGGCGGCCGCAACTACACGACCTTCCCCGTCAACGCCTACGAGGCCGAGAGCCGTCGCCTGGCGCGGTTCTTCGCCCATGGCCACACCCCCGGCCGCATGCCCGTCCCCGCCCTCGCCGTGGACCCCGAGTTCCCGCTCACGCTGGACCTGAGGAAGTGAGGGGCGTTGCAACGCTTCAAAAAGGCCTGCCACCAGGGATGGGGCTCATGGGTTGAAATCCAAGGCCTCACCCTGCGGGTGGGGTCTTCGGTTCTGTAAGCCGGGTCCCCTGACCCGGCGCACGAGCATGTGTGGCATCGGTGGCGCCGCGTGAGGGCACGCGGCCTGCACTTGGCCCAACTGCCGTTTCTAGGATCAACCGATCCTGGCTCAGCACCTCACGACAAAGGAACTCCACCGGATACTCGCCCTCGGTCATCGGCTCGTTTTTGAGGCCGGTGTTGAACCAGGGGAAGCTCTTCGCCTCGAGCGGATCGGTGGCCACCTGAACGTCGCCCGTATCGGCGGCGATGTGGAGGAAGGGCAGTTGGAAGATGCGGTCGCCGTGATCGCGGGCCACATACTGCGCCACGGCATCATGCACGTTCTGGTTCTTCTCGTGCTTGAGTTCCACCGTCACGATGGGCAGGCCGTTGAGGAAAAACTCAAAATCCGGGCGCTGGCCGTCCTTGAGCACCAGCTCCGGCTTGAAGGTGATGCGGTTCTCCCCGCAGAGCCGGTGCGCCACGCTCTCGCTGGAGCGCGGCTTGGGGAAGTAGAGCTTGAAGTCGTGCCCGCGCACCCGCAGGCCGGTGCGGATGATGGACCACAGCGGACGGTGGCGAATCTCCTCCCGCAGCGTTATGAAAACTTCGTCCCGGCAGTCGCTGCCGTAGTTCACCTCCAACCGCTCCAGCGTCTCCGTCTGAGTCGCCTTCAGGAAGGCCCACAGAAGGTCCTCGGCAAATGAGAACTCCGTGTCCGTGATCTCCTCCTGCGTCGGGACCGCAAACGTGTGCTCGCGGACCAGAACGTCCGCGATGTGCTTTTGGAACTGTTTTTCAGGGCCTTCAAACATGGCGGTGTGGTCGTGGCAGTTTTTCCAGGCGTGTCAGCCAATCGTTGAAATGCGGGCATTGGTCCCGAATGACATCGAGCCCTATCTCAATGGCAGCCAGAGTGCCCAGCAACGGCTTGTCGTAACCCGTCACCAACCTTTCCACCCGCTTGGAAGGTGCCGTCTCAGGGGAATCGTTGATCTCTTCCGGCGTGTTGAACTGGTCACGAATCCCTTGGAAGTCCTTCGCCAGATCCGGGCGCTCAATGCCTCTGGCAAACTTCTCACAATCACTGAACAGCAGCCCTTCATACTCATGCATGAGCACAAATGGGATGAAGCGAGTTGGGGGCAGTTCCATCTCCAGTTCTTCTTCGATGGCTGCAAGGATCGCAGACTCCACCGTCCCTGCCTTGTTCGGGTAAGGCACCCCATTGGCCTCCACCCGCCCAGGCCACCTGCGGGACTTGCTCGTCGGTAGCCGATAGTAATCCACCATGGTTGTGTGGCAGCAGCTTGCCGATTGCCTGATTTGCCTCACCAAATCATCGCGTGCGCTCTGCCAAGCCGGGATACCACTGCGCATGCGTGCGCTGCCGATGATCCGGACGGCCACGTCTTCGAAACCGAAGCCCAGGAGATGGGGTGCGAGCATTTCATTAACGAAGGTCTCCTCGGTCTGGCCTTCCACATGGACGAGCAGCCGTTTCATACCTCAGCCACGCACCGGCCTCCCACCGAGTTCATTTTTCTCCCAGAGCTGCCCCAGGCTGTAATCCTCCAGCCAAGTCCCCAGTCTCTCAGGGTCCAGGCGCTCAAACTCAGACGCCCCTTCCACCTGGTTCACCACCAGCACATCTTCTGGCCGGAAATGGTCGAGCAAAAGCGGGGATTGGGTGGCGACGATCACCTGGGTCTCAACTGCTGCCTGCTTGATCATCGAGGCCAGCAGAGTGATGGCAAAGGGGTGCAGTCCCAGCTCCGGCTCATCCACCAAAATCACCGAGGGGCGGAGTTCCTTCGGCTGGAGAAGCAACGTTGCAAGCCCGATGAAGCGCAACGTGCCGTCTGAGAGTGCGGTGCCATCGAAAAACCGGTCTGAGCGCTTGTGCTTCCATTCCAGTTGAATGCTCTTCGCATTGAGCTGAAGCGGTTCCAGACGAAAATCATCAAAGAAGGGCGCGACCCGCTCCACGGACTTGCGGATGAGCTGATAGCTCTCGGGGTGCTTGACCTTCAGCAAGTGCAGGAAGGAGCACAGGTTGGAGCCATCGGGCCTCAGGAACCGGTTGTCGTTCACGTCCGCCGTCTTCTTCATGGGCGAGGCGGCGCTTGTGTCGTGGAAGTGGTAAAGACGCCAGCTATCTAACTGGGAGCGCACATATTCGGTAACCTGGCCTCCAATGGAGGATGACGAAATGCCAGCCTCTTTGCCCGTCGTGAAAAGTTTGGGGTCCCAAAATGGCTGCGGATACCTCCGATCCCCCCAATACCCGGCGCGTTCAGAACTTGGGCGTAGGCTGTCTGAACCGGCGCTGATGAAACCAATCTGGTAGTGGTCCTTTTCCTCGTTGAAGGCCAGGGCAAGGCTCAGGGTTGGCGTCGCCCGTGAACCAAAGTGCAGCACGTTCTCCGCGCCGCCGGCCTTGATCACATACTCCTGGAGTTTTCCCTCGCGGATGGCGTGCAGGAAGGAGAACACGCCGATGAAGTTGGACTTGCCCGCGCCGTTGGGGCCGATGACCACGTTGATGTCCCGGAGGGCGAGATTCTCGGCATGCCGGATGCTCTTGAACCCTTTGATGGTGATGTGATCCAGCTTTCCCATGGCGGGGCAGGCTATGCGAGTTTCGTATTGGGTTCAATGGCCCGGCTGACCGCCGGGCTTGCCGCGAAAAATCGCTCGGAGAAAAGGGTGGTCCGGGGGTGGCGCTTGGCTCGCCACCGGTCTCATCATGGTATCCCTTCGGGACGGATGGGGTTGCGGACGGGGATGTCTGTGCTCCCAGAGGGAGGGAATGGATTGGAGGGACCTCGGGGTTTGGGATGCGCCGCGTGGGGGCACGCGGCCTACAAAGGGAGAAGGTTATTGGGGGCTGACAGGGACGTCCGCGCTCCCAGGAAAGGGGGAGAGCCCATGGAGTCGGCCCATGATTCTTGGCATTTGGCTACGGGGACCATCTGGCGCCCTATCCAGGGTCTTTTCTTTTGAGGGTGTCAATCGCCGAGGGCGCTGAAGGCAAGCGTCGGATTCGACTGGAGCCGCTCCCGGATGACGGGCACCGAATCGCCCGGGAAAGCCCGCGGCAGGACCCGGAGCAGCGCATTGCGAATGAGGGCGAGGTTGGTGAGCAATCGGGTCTTGCGACTTCTGGATCGATCTTCGCCGAACATGGCATCCCTCCTCCAGTGATTCCGGTTCTCCACCCCACCCCAGTGCCCGCGGATCAGGCGATGCCATTGGTCGCTCGTCAGTTCGTCGGGATCGAGGCTCGCAAGGTAATGGCGCGTCTCCTCGGTTGTCTGCCCGCTGCGTTTGATTGTCCGCCGGCTACGCACCACCACCACGCTGCGGGCAAACGGGAAGCTCATGTCCATCCCTTCGGTCGGGAAGGCGTGCACCGCACGCTCCTCCACCCGCCCGTGGCCCACGTCGCTTACGAACAAAAGGGGGTGCCCGGAGTCGCGCCCTTCGCCTGGGCCCTTTGCTCCAGGGTGGGCTGGTTGCCCTTGATCTGCAGCAGATACTCCCCGCCCTTTTCCACGATGGTCCGCGCCAGGTTGCGCTGGCAGTGCAACGCATCGGCTGTGACCACCTTGCCCTCCAGCGAGCGCACCGAGTCGATGAGTTCGGCGGCGACGTTTTGTTCGCAGCGCTCGGTGCCCTCCTTCTGGTCGTAGACGGCCATGGCCTCTGGCGCCCCGTCCGTGTGGCGTGCCAGACTCAGGATGCCGAAGTGGTCGCGGACCATCTTCCCGTCCAGAGCCAAGGCCTGCGGCAACGCGCTGGCATGGGCGGCCAGCCACTCATTAAGGACCTTGTTGAGTGCCGCCGGATCGATGCGCCCCAGCAACTTGTAGTAGACGCTGTAGCCGGGCACTTTCCTGAAGGACTTGGTCCCCTTTTTCTTCGGCAGGCAGAGGCGCTGGCGCAGCGACTGGGGCAGACTTTGCCCAAATCGATGGATCTCGGCGATCTCGCGCCGCCCGGACAAAAGGGCCATGGCGACGATGGTGAGGATCTGCCCCATGCGGAAGCTCCTGTTGGTGCCGACGCGGGGGTCGGGCACCCGTGCGAAGGCCTTGCAGAGTGAGTCGCACTGGGGGAGCGAGACGGGTAGGACGCCATTGGGGACCTGGCTGAGGGCGGCAGTGAATTCGTCGGGCAACTCGCGGGACCTGAGAATGGCGCGGGCCCTTGGATCGAGCTCCAGGCACCAAAGACGTTTGGGCTGGTCGTTGGCGACGTAGAAGTCCACCCGGCTGCGGGAGTAACCGGCAGTGGTGCCCAAGGCCTGCCAATTGGTCGCCTTGTAGGTGGTGCCGGTGTGGGATTCCGGATCGGTGAAGCTCTCGGCCAGAAGTGGACGGTAACCAAAGGCCTCGGACCATTGCGCCGGCAATGCCCGCAGGGCGGCGCCCATGGCCATGGAGGCCAGATTGGGGGAAGAACCCTTGGGAACCAACAGGAGAAGACGGCGGTTTTGGACGATCAACTTCAGCCTGGCAATGCGCTGGGGCGCGCTCCAGCTGATCCAGCGGTCGCGATCCTTGAGGGCGTAGCAGGCGGGCCCCCACGCCAGAAGCGCGACGGGGTGGGAGTCGATCTCGACGACCTGACGGAGGAAGTCGCCCACCGGACGCGACGCGCCCAGATCGTGGGATTCCTTGAGTTGGGCATCGAACCATGCTCGCTCCTTGGCCGTGCTGACCACCCGCGCGAGGGGAGTGGAACTGGAGCCTATGGGTGGGTGTTTCAAAGTCTTCATCCCATCCAAGCCAAGCCCGAAAGAGGGGCTTGTGTCTACCCAAATCGGAAAGCGGCCACTTTGGGCCCCTTTCCCTCTCCAGAGAAAAAGGCCCTGCCCCGCTCCCCGCTCCCCGAGCTTTGCGCTCGCCATGCGCCCCTAGCCCGGCAGCATGACACCTATTCCCCATGAAGACGCCGCGCGCAGCCTTCGCCGTCGCTCTCGCATCGGCCTCCCTGTGCCATGCAGAGCTCCCCGTCATCGCCGTCCCCGACTGGCAACCCTTCCGCGCACAGGTGCTTCGGGTCGCCGATGCCCTCGACGTCGTCGGCGCTCCCCTTGCCCCGGAGGAACGCAAGGCCCTCGATGCCGCCCTCGCCGAGTCCACCCCTGCCCTCGCCGCCGCCAAGGTCCAGGCCATCCTCGACCGCCACGCGCTCCTCGGCGTCCACGTGAACCCGGAAATGCGCGTCAAGGTCCAGCCCGGCGACGCTCCCCCGCGCCTCGTCGAGAACGGATGGCGCGCCTTCCTCGTCAAGGTCCACAACGAGGCCGGCACCACCGCCGCCCTCCGCCTCAAGAGCCCTCAGGCTTCGTCCATCGCGGGATCCGTCGCAGCCGACGTTCCCGACCGCTGGCTCGGCCTGGAGTCCTTCAACGCCCAACCCCTCCGCCCGGAGCTCGGCGGGCTCCCCCTCGAGTATCGGATCGTCCAGCTCTACTCGCGGGACCGTGGCCCGCGCGAGGCCAAGATCGCGGCCGACGTCGGCCAGGGCACCCAGGACCTTGGATTCCGCGGCGAGACCAGCCTCCTCTTCCAGTCTGCCCCCGCCCATCGCGTCCGCCTCAAGGTCCGCGACGAACACGGCAAGCCCACCACCGCCGCCTTCCTGGTCACCGACGCCCAAGGCCACGCCTATCCCCTCCAAGCCAAGCGCATCGCCCCGGACTTCTTCTTCCATCCCCAGGTTTATCGCGCCGACGGCGAGGAGCTCCGGCTCCCCGAGGGCTCCTATCAGGTCGAGTTCCGCCGCGGGCCCGAGTCCATCCCGGAGAAGCGCGCCCTCGTCGTCCAAGCCGGCGAACAGGAGTGGAGCTTCCAGGTCCGGCGTTGGATCGACCCCTCCCTCATGGGCTGGATCTCCGGCGACCACCACATCCACGCCGCCGGGTGCGCCCACTACAACAAGCCCACCGAGGGCGTGCACGCCGACGACATGATGCGTCACGTCCTGGGCGAGGACCTCAAGGTGGGTGCCAACCTCACCTGGGGACCCTGCTTCGATTACCAAAAGCAGTTCTTCCGGGGCGTCGATGACCCCGTCTCGCGCTTCCCGTACCTCCTGCGCTACGACGTCGAGGTCAGCGGCTTTGGCTCCCATGACTCCGGCCACCTCTGCCTCCTTCGTCTCCGGGAGCAAATGTTCCCCGGCGGCACCTCCATGCATCATTGGCCCAAGCTCGGCCTCAACACCCTCCGCTGGGCCAAGCGCCAGGGGGCCCTCGTCGGCCCCGCCCACTCCGGCTGGGGACTCGAGGTCAAGACCAAGGAACTCCCCAACCTCGAGCCCGCCCCCTTCAACGGCATCGGCGCCAACGAATACATCGTCGATGTCACCCACTTGGTCCCCGGCCCCGACGGCCAGCCCGTCCCCGCCGTGGACTTCCTTTCCATGGTGGACACCCCCTCCGTCTGGGAACTCAACGTCTGGTACCACACCCTCAACGCCGGCTACCGCACCCGCATCAGCGGCGAGACCGACTTCCCCTGCATCTACGGCGAGCGCGTTGGCCTCGGCCGCAGCTACGTCAAGCTCCCCGCCCAATGGTCCTACGAGGATTGGTGCGAGGGCATCCGCGCCGGCCGCAACTACGCCTCAGACGGATTCTCCCATCTTCTCGACTTCACCGTCGAATCCAACGGCAAGTCCGTCGCCATGGGCGAGGCCGGCTCCGAGATCGCCCTCGCCGCCCCCGCCATGGTCAAGGCCCGCGTCCGCGTCGCCGCCCGACTCGACGACCAACCCGACGCCGCCCTCGCCTCCAGGCCCTACTGGGAAAAGCCCTACTGGCATCTCGAACGCGCCCGCCAAGGCACCTCCCGCGAGGTCCCCGTCGAACTGCTCGTCAATGGCCTCCCCGTCGCCCGCCGCATGGTCGTCGCCGACGGCACCGTCCGCGACCTCGCCTTCGATACCGAGGTCGAGGTCAGCTCCTGGCTTGCCATCCGCATCCTGCCCAGCTCCCACACCAACCCCGTCTGGGTCACCGTCGCAGGCAAGCCCGTCCGCCCCTCCCGAAAGTCCATCCAGTGGTGCCTCGACGCCGTGGATCGCTGCTGGAAAAACAAGGAGCGCTTCCTCAAGGGCGAAGAACATGCTCAGGGCGTCGCCGCCTATGACCACGCCCGCGCCGCCTACAAGGCCCGCCTCGGCGAGGCCGTCGCGGAATAGCACGCCATGCATCCTTCCCCACTCCCCCGGAGAACCTTCCTGTCAGGCCTATCGGTCCTATGCGCCCTATGGGGCCTATGGGCCTTATGGGCCATCCTCCCCCTTCCCCTCCGCGCCGCCCCTCCCCCCAACATCCTCCTCATCCTCGCGGACGACATGGGCGTCGGCGACGTCTCCGCCCTCAACCCCGGCTGCAAGTGGCGCACGCCTTCCATCGACCGCCTCGCACGCGAGGGGCGCGTGTTCACGGACGCCCACTCTGCCTCCGGCGTGTGCACGCCCAGCCGCTACGCCCTCCTCACCGGCCGCTACGCATGGCGAGGCCGTCTCAAGGCCAATGTCCTCAACGGCTACGACCCCGCGCTGATCGAGCCCAGCCGCCTCACCCTGGCCCGCCTGCTCCATGACGCCGGATACGCCACCGCCATGGTCGGCAAATGGCACCTCGGGCTCGATTGGCCCCGCCGCTCCACCAACCAGGTGGACGTGGACTACGCCCGTCCCTTCACAGGCGGCCCCCTGGACCACGGCTTCGACCGCTTCCACGGCATCAGTGCCTCCCTGGACATGCCGCCCTACGTCCACCTCGTGGACCGACGCGTGCCCACGCCCCCCAACGGCACCATCACCAACAGCCCGGGCCTCAAGCTCTGGCGCGCCGGGGCCATCGCCCCCGACTTCCGCCACGACGCCATCCAAGGCCACTTCTTCGACACCGCCCGTGACTTCGTCCGGCAACGCGCCTCGGCCACCGACGGCAAGCCCTTCTTCCTCTACCTCGCGCTGGCGTCCCCACACACGCCCATCCTTCCCTCGCCGGCCTATCAAGGCCGGTCCAAGACCAATCCCTACGGCGATTTCATGCTCGAGTTCGACGACGCCCTCGGACGACTCCTCGCCGAACTCGACCAGTCCGGCCTCGCCACCAACACCCTCGTCGTCTTCACCTCCGACAACGGTTTCGCCCCCGCCGCCGATTGGAACGCCCTCCGCACGCTCGGGCACGACCCCAGCAACGGCCGACGCGGCCACAAGGCCGACCTCTTCGAGGGCGGGCATCGCGTCCCCTTCATCGCCCGTTGGCCCGGCCGCATCCCCGCCAACACCCGTTGCAACGCCACCATTGGCCACGTGGACCTGCTCCGGACCTTCGCCGCCCTGCTCGAAAGACCCCTTCCCGACAACGCCGCCGAGGACAGCGGCAACATCGTCCGGGCACTCCTCGGCTCCGACGTCCCCGCCGAAGGCCGAGCCGTGCTCGTCAGCCAATCCAGCAACGGCTCGTTCGCCATTCGCGACGGCCCATGGAAGCTGCTCTTGGCGCCGGATTCTGGCGGTTGGAGCGCGCCGAAGCCCGGCAGCCCGGAAGCCAAGGGCCTGCCTCGATTCCAATTGTACCAACTCGGGACCGACCCTGCCGAGCAGGCCAACGTCGCCGCCGCCCACCCCGAAGTCGTCTCGCGGATGATCTACGCCCTGCGTGACGCCATGAAGGCCGGGCGCAGCACGCCCGGGGCACCGCAAGCAACCGATTGGCCCGCCCAGTGGGTGCAGGCCGACTGGATCCGTGACCTTCCCTGAAGCCAACGCCCTGCTGTCGTCCCATCCGTGCACGGTCACGATCACCGGACGGCATGGACGAAGGACCTCCCGTGAAATGCGCGTCGCATGGCAATCCTGCGGCCGCCCGGAAACAGCCCCGGGAGCCCCGGCAACGGCCCGGCAAACAATCCGCCCCCCCACGTTCATGGATTGCCGCACGCCCTTCCTTTGCGATAGAAACCAACCGAACACAGGAAACAAATGAGTACCTACTCCCAAAGTCTGACGGGGCCGGGCCGCACCATGGTGCGTGCCGCGGCCATCGCGGCCTTGCTGGGCGCGGCCCTTGCGGCCAACGCCCAGAAGGTCTTCTTCGAGAACTTCGACGGCCTCACGCTGGGCACCAGCAAGGAAGAGGCCGCCGGCACGCCCGGCGTCTGGACCAAGACGCCCCCTGCCGGATGGGCCCTCGACGACTCCCAGATGCCCGGCATCGGCAACCCCGCCACCGACGGCGTCGTGGAGTGGGCCGGCTGGAGCTTCGCCAACAAGGACTGGTGGGTCCGCGTTGCCGGCGACCAACGCCGCGCCGACTTCACCTTCGGCACCGGCACCGTCCTGATCGCCGACCCTGACGAATGGGATGACGCCGCCCACGCCAAGGGCCTCTTCACCTCGTTCATCTCAACCCGGGAAATCGACCTCGCCGGGGTCTCCGCGAACTCCCTTGTTCTCGCCTTCGACTCCTCATGGCGCCCCGAGGGCAAGGACGACGGCGGGGCCAGCTTCCCCACCGCCGAGGACGGCTCCCCCATCAACAACCAAACCGGCCTCGTCCGCGTGACGTTCAATGCCGGAGCCACCAATGAGATCGTCCGCTGGGAGTCCACCCGGACCCTCGATGACGGCTCGGACAACCCCTACTTCAAGGAGGACAAGACCAAGTCCGATGGCTCCAACCCGGACGAGATCTCCAACACCAACGAGCCCTACATCATCGCCCTGAACAACCCCGCCGGCGGCAAGGTGAAGCTCACCTTCGGCATGATCCTCGGCGCCAACGACTGGTGGTGGGCCCTCGACAACGTCGCCATCGGCGTCCCGCCCCTCGTCACCGGCGTTTCCGGCAACGGCGTCAGCGCCCGCGCCCGCATCGCCGAGGCCCTCGGCAAGAACGTC
>JBJSZF010000149.1:0-2958 GCA_046090125.1 Verrucomicrobiota bacterium | reverse complement strand
CCCGCCACGCCTCCCAACGTCCCCGTCGTCGCATCGAGCACCAGCCCCGCCGGCAACCCCACGGCCCCGTACTCCACGATCCCCGTCCCGCTGGCCGACACCGCCGCGTTCACCGCATCGCCGTACACGACGTCCAGCCGTCCGTTGACGACCACCGGTGGCAGCAACGGCGGCGGACCGTCCGCCAGCACCAGTGCGTGCTGCGAGCCCGCCGCGACGGACTCGACGGCAACCTCCGGCCGGATGGCGCCGCGCGCCGAGGCCACGGCCACGGTACGGGAGAGGATGGTGCCGTCGCCCAACTGCCCCGTGTCGTTGGATCCCCAGGCATAGACCACCCCATCCGAGCCCAAGGCGAGGCTGAACGAACCATTGGCGGCCACCGCCGCCACATTGACCCCAGACGGAATGCCCAGCACCGCCACCGGGTTGGACTGCGTGTCGTTGGATCCATTCCCCAACTGCCCGGACATGTTCCCGCCCCACGCGTACGCCTTCCCATCGGACCCGCGCGCCACGCTGTGAACCCAGCCGGCCGCGACCGAGGAAAACGTCACGCCGACAGGCAAGGCTCCGCGGGCCACCTCGACGGGCGAAACCTGCGACACCATCGATCCGTCGCCGAGTTGTCCGAACACGTTGCCGCCCCACGCATGGGCACGCCCATCGGTTCCAATGCCCACCGTGTGAAACCGCCCGGCGGCAATGGACTGAAAGCGGACCGACCCGACCTGGACCGCCACGGGCTGTTGCCTCCCAAACGCTGTCCCATCGCCGAGCTGTCCCTGGGCATTGGAACCCCACGCATACACGGTGCCGTCACTGCCCAGCGCCACGCTGTGGTCCCAACCCGCATGCACCTGCGTGACCGTCACCCCCGACGGGATGCCCCCCAAGGCCACCGCCACGGGAACCGCTCGGTCCAGGGTCGTGCCATCGCCCAGCTGCCCGGCCGGGTTCGCTCCCCACGCATACACGTTGCCATCGGTGCCCAAGGCAAGGCTGTGCTGGCCGCCGGCCGACACACGGGTGAACGTCACCCCGGCGGGGACCGCGCCCGGTGCCACCGCGACAGGCCGCGTCCGGTTGTCAGCGGTGCCATCGCCCAACTGTCCGGCCGCATTGCTCCCCCAAGCGTAGATCCACCCATCGCTGCCCAAGGCCAGGCTGTGGCTGCCGCCACCGGAAACGCGGCTCCACCACACACCGGCCGGCCGATCCCCAAGCAGCACGGCCACCGCCGTGGAAGCATTGACGCCCGTTCCGTTCCCCACTTGGCCGACGCCATTCCAGCCGAACGCATACAGGTCTGAGGCGGCCCGTGCCCGGGACGGCCAGACGAGCCCCGAACAAAGCAGCGCCACCATGCAGGCTGACGTCCGCATCCAGGCGCCCGCGCCCGCCAAGCCCCGCAGACTGCCCCTCGCGCAATCCCGTGACTGCTCAACCAACCCTGTCATGCCTTGTCGCATCGCTTCGTTCATTTCCTGCTCATGGGCCCCTCCAAACCAACCTCAAGAGCACCAAGGCATCCACCGAAGCAGGCTCCACCTCAATCCATCCCAAGCCCGCCGAATCCAGGTCGATCCAGCTCACGGTCCGCCATTCTCCCTGCCCTAAGTCAGTGGTCGCCTGAACCAGCCAACGACCGCCGGCCCCGCCCCGCGCCTCAAATCGAAGCCAGCCGTCCCCCATGGGCCCCACCACCCTCAGCGTTGCCACGGGAACGACGCCCACGCTGGCCGCCGCAAGAACGCCCGTGACCTCGCCAACCGAAGGCAACGCAAGCCGGTTGCCCGCTTCCAACCCAAATTGCAGGCGACGCACCGGGGGAGAGTTGACGCCATCGCCAACACCCGCCGCCACCCCGGCAACTCCATCAGCCTGGCCACCCAAGGCCGCCGTGCCCGCCGCCCCATAGAAACCCTCCTCGACCGCCTGCCAGAAGCCCGCTCGAACGCCCCACGCACTCCCGGCACTTGCCTCGCCCACAACCGACTCTCCCACGGTCGCCGTGACCACGAATCGGCCGGTCGGATCTGTCACCCGCTGCAAACCCACTCCGCCAGCACGCCCAACCAGCCTGGACCCCAAAAGCGAAGCCACGATGTCCAACCGTCCATTCACCGCCTCCAGGATGTAGTTCGGAACCGTCACCCCCGACGTCACGGGAACAATGGTGTAGGCACCCACTGCGACCGCCGAGACTGCGTCGCCGCCAAAGCCCACCGAGCCCTCTACCAACACCTCGCCCTCGCCCGCCACGAAGCCATCCCAACGCACCGTGTAGCCCGTGAACACCAATCCGTCGTAGGACTTCTGTTGGTCGTTAGCGATGACCCGAAGCCCCTTCGCCGTCACGTCCGCCGTCAATGCGGCCGTTCCCAGCGCGTAGTTCGCAGCTTCGGTTCCCCCGAGCACCAACCCCGACACCGCCACCGGCTTCCCAACCCCCACGTTCTTGTCCGCAAACAACCCCGTCGCCGTCCCAGTCACCGCCACGTCGTCCCCCTCCACAACACCCGTCAACACCGGCGTCCCCGTCACGGTCACCGACGTCGTCCCGTCGTACTCCCGCGATGTCGCCGCAAGGCCCGAAACCCCCAACCCCTTCGCCGTGATCACACCCGTCGCCAACGTCTGCGACGTCGGCCCCGTGTAGTTCCCCGCATCCACGCCGCCCAGCGCATACGTCACCGTCAACGTCTTCCCCGTCCCCACCGACGCCGTCGCATAGCTCGCGCTCGCCGTCACGCTCACCACGTCGCCACTGACCACGCCGCCAAGAGCTCCCGCCGTCACCGACGCCGTCGTCGTCCGGTCGTACACCTTCGACAACGTCACGCTCGGAGCCCCAATCGTCAGCGCCTTCGACGTGATGTCCGCCGTCAACGACGACGGCGTCGGTGACGGCGGGGGCGTTGGTGGGCGTGGTCAGTGGCGACCTGGTGAGCGTGA
>JBJSZF010000148.1:0-13143 GCA_046090125.1 Verrucomicrobiota bacterium | reverse complement strand
GTTCCCAAGAACGTCGTGGCTGGCTCCATGCCGGGACCGTTGCCATCCCCGGCCGCCTCTCCATTTGCCCTCCTTGCGGGACCGGTCCGTTCCACGCATCCCGATCCCATGTCACCGACAACTTCGGGATGCACCGGCTGGAAACGCCGACAAACTCCGGTGGTTTGCCTGGTGGGGTGGCGCGTGGGTTGCAGGAAGGGGCCAACTGCTGGTGGAAATGGGATTCCCATTGCGCAATCGCGTCCTTCCCGTGGACTTCGCCTACGCGATGCTCAAGGGCCGCAGCAACGACCTGTGCACCCCTTCCGTCAGGGTTGGACGATGAGCGGGTCGCCCGGGGCGAGGGCCTCGAAGTGTCGCCCGTTGAAGGTTAGCAATTCGTCGCATTGGGCGGCCCGCGCACCCACCAGGTGCAAGGCATCGTAAATCGCACCGCTGCCCAAGCCCCGATGAACCGTCAGGGCAAGAGCCTCCGAAGAGTGCTTGGCGGTGAGCGGAACCACCTCGAAGCGGGCGAGCACCGATTGCTGGAGCATCCGTTGGACATCGACGGGTGGAAGCCGCGGCTTCAAGGGAAGCGCTGTCAGGGTGGCAAAGAGTTCCGCCAGGCCATGGGTGGTCATCACCCCATGAAGCGTTCCCTGCTGGACCTCCAGCAGCCTGGGGAAGGCCCGGGCGTGGCACGGGTGCTGTTGCAGCAGCGCCGCGACCAGGGCGGACGTGTCGAAGCACGCCTTCTTCATGGTTCAAGCCCCGCCGAGTTGCCGGCTCCGCTGCTCGCGTTCCTTCGCCAGGAAGGATCCGACGTCCCAGGCGGTGGGGGGCAGTTCGCTGGTGCAGATCAACAGGCCGTCCTTCGGGGCAAGGGGGGAGGCGGGCTGGACCGGACGGAGCCGGAACCCGTCGGACTCCACGACGACCTCCAGCTCCTGGCCGGGCGCCAGCGCGAACCGGTCGCGAATCGCCTTCGGGACCACCAGGCGACTCATCTTGTCCAAGGTCAGCTTCATCGTGGGCAGGCTGCCATTTGCCCGATGGAAGATCAAATGGTGGCAAGGTCGTCCGCGACGCGCTCCTTCGTGTCCGGACCTCGCGCCGATGACCCTGTCATGAGTCCCGCTGGAAACGGTGTTCGATGGCCCCTGCAACGCAACCCAGGGGCCACCCGACAGGGCGGATGGGCATAAGGCCAGTGACGTCCGCGCACGCGGCGTTGGGCGATCCAGGGCGTGTTGGGGGGGACGGCGACGCCTTGCCGGGCGGGCCGGGCGGGCATTTCGCCGTGCTTCCGGGCGTGGCAACGGCGCGGGGTTCGGGATAGGGTGCCGTCCGTGATTGAACCGACCGAGAGCATGGGGGGTTCGGGCGGCGCGGACTTCGTGGCGGAGGTGGAGCACGTCTTCGGCCCGGAGGGGCCGTTTGCCGCGTCGCCGAACTTCGAGTACCGGCCGCAGCAGCAGCGGATGGCGGGGGAGGTGGCGCGTGCGTTGCAGGAGGGGGGCCACCTGCTGGTGGAGGCGGGCACGGGGGTGGGGAAGAGCTTCGCGTACCTGGTCCCGGCGGTGTTGTTCGCGGCGCGTCGCAAGAAGAAGGCGATCATCTGCACCTACACGATCAACCTGCAGGAGCAGTTGGTGGAGAAGGACCTGCCGTTGCTCAAGCGGGTGCTGCCCGTGGACTTCGCCTACGCGATGCTCAAGGGCCGCAGCAACTACCTGTGCACGCGCCGCCTCCAGAAGGCCCTGCAACAATCGAGCTCCCTGTTCACCAGCCCCGAGGTCGCCGAGCTGCAACGCATCCTCGAATGGAGCCACCAGACCGAGGACGGGTCGTTGTCGGACTTCGACACGGAGCCGGACCCGCGCGTGTGGGAGATGGTGTGTTCCGAGCGCGGCCTGTGCACCCCCAAGCGGTGCGGGCATCAGTCGGACATGGCGAAGGCGGGCCGGACGTGCTTCTTCCAGCGGGCGCGCCAGAAGATCCTGGGGGCCGACGTGCTGGTGCTGAACCACACGTTGTTCTTCTCGCTGTTGAACGGGGTGGAGCCGGACCAGAAGGAGGGGGTGCTGTTCCGGAACGACTTCGTGATCTTCGACGAGGCGCACATGGTGGAGCAGGCGGCGGCGAAGCACATCGGGGTGTCGGTTTCGAGCGGCCAGCTTCGGTACAACCTGCAACGGCTTTGGAATCCCAAGACCCAGAAGGGCCTGTTGACGGCCGTGCAGGGCGGGCCGGTGGTGCAGCACGTGGCGACGGCGCTTGAGAAGTCCGACACGTTCTTCGAGAAGGTGGAGCAGGCGTGCGACGCGTTGGCGACGCGCCCGGCGGGGGCGCAGGAAGCCGAGGGCGGCCCCGTGGGCGGGGGCCGTGGCGGGGTTGGGCCGGGCGTGGGCGAGGAGGGGGGCGAAGCGGGCCGGGGGCAGGGCGTCGGGGCGGCGGGTTTTGGGGCGGGTTCGGGGTTGGGGTCGGCGGCGCGGCCGTGGACGGAGCTGCGCATACGGAGGCCGGAGCTGGTGGGCGACAGCCTGAGCCTGATCCTGGAGAACGTGCGCGAGACGTTGATGGGGCTGGTGGAGCGCAGCGAGGACCGCGAGACGGGCGAGGAGCTGATGGAATGCCACCGGCGGCTGGGCGACCTGAAGGCGTCCCTGGTGACGTTCATCAAGCAGGACGCGGACGAGCACGTGTACTGGGTGGACCGCGGCGGCCGGACGCTTCGCAACATCAGCCTGAATGCGGCCCCGGTGGACGTGGCGGCGTTCCTGCGGGAGCGGCTGTTCGGGGCGCAGACGAGCGTGATCCTCACGAGCGCGACGATGGCGGTGAAGGAGGCGCGGGTGACGGACCCGTCGCGTCCGGTGGTGGCGGCGCGGGGCGCGCTGGACTACGTGGCCCGGCGCGTGGGCGCCGAGACGGCCCGGCAGGTGCAGGTGGGGTCGCCGTTCGACTACGAGCGCCAGATGAAGGTGCACGTGGTGTCGCGGATGCCGGACCCGCGCGAGCCCAACTACATGGACGCGCTGGAGCATTGGATTGGTCATTACGTGCGGCAGACGCACGGCAAGGCGTTCGTGTTGTTCACGAGCAACCGCCTGATGCAGGAGATGGCGGGGCGGATGGAACGCTTCTTCGACGAGCTGGGCATCCAATGCCTCGTGCAGGGCAAGGGGATGCCGCGCGCCACGATGCTCGAGCGGTTCAAGGAGGACGTGGACTCCGTCCTGTTCGGGACCGCGAGCTTCTGGCAGGGCGTGGACGTGCCGGGGGAGGCGCTGTCCAACGTCATCCTCACGCGCCTGCCGTTCGCGGTGCCGGACCATCCCTTGGTCGAGGCCCGCATCGAGCGCATCGAGGCGCGCGGCGGCAACCCCTTCTCCGAGTTCAGCCTGCCCGAGGCCATCCTCAAGTTCCGGCAGGGCGTCGGCCGGCTCATCCGCACGCGCGACGACTCCGGGATCGTCGTGATCCTCGACAACCGCGTCCTCACCAAGCGCTACGGCCAGGCGTTCCTCGACGCCATCCCGCGCTGCCCCGTGGAGGTGGTGTGAAGCAAGAAGCAACCATGGGCCTTGCTGTAGGCCGCGTGCCCTCACGCGGCGGCCAACGAATCCGCATCCTCGTGCGCCGGGTCAGGGGACCCGGCCTACAGCCCTGCGCAGCCTGCCCAGCGCTCCTCGGCCTCGCCCTCGCCCTGGCCGCCTCGCACGCCTTCGCGGCCGGGCTTGAATGGCCCCAGTTCCGCGGCCCCGGCGCTTCGGGCATCGGCCAGGGCGGCTTCCCGGACCGGTTCGGGCCCGGGACGAACGAGGCGTGGTCCGTCGAGGTGCCGCCGGGCAACGCGTCGCCCGTCGTCTCGGGGCAACGCCTGTTCCTCACGGGGTTTTCGGACAACCAGCTCCTCGTGCTGGCCCTGGACGCGGGCACGGGGCGCGAGTCGTGGCGACGCGCCTTCCCGCCGGGGCGGATCGAGCGCGGCGCGCGGCTGGGGAACCCGGCGACGGCGACGTGCGCGACGGATGGCCGCGTGGTGGTGTCGTGCTTCGGCCCGTTCGGGCTCGTGTGCCATGACCTGGAAGGGAAGGAACAATGGCGCCACCCGTTGCCCACGCCGTTGACGCAGCATGGGGCCGGGACGTCGCCGGTGATCGTGGGTGACCTGGTGGTGCTCAACCAGGACCAGGACACGGGCTCGTATCTCCTCGCCGTGGGGCTGGCCGACGGCGCGGTGCGTTGGCGGGTCGAGCGCCCCCATGCGCGCCGGGGCTTTTCCACGCCCCTGGCATGGCCGCCCGGCCGGCCGGAGGTCGTGGTCGTGGCGGGAACGTTGCAACTGGACGCGTACCGGCTGCGCGACGGCTCCCCGGCATGGCGCGTGCACGGGCTGCCCAACGAGATGGTCAGCTCGCCCGTGGCCGGCGACGACCGGCTCTTCGTGGCCGGTTGGACGGCCGGGTCGGGCGTGGGCCGCATGCCGGCGTGGGAGGGGTTGGTGGAATCGGGCGACGCCGACCATGACCAGCGGTTGTCGCAGGCGGAGGCCCCGGCCGGCCCGGCCCGGCAACACTTCGCCTACCTGGATGCGAACAAGGACGGGCTGTTGTCCGCGGACGAGTACGCCGTCGCCGCCCATGCGTTTGATGCGTCGCGCAACGTGGCGATGGCGGTGCGGCCGGAGGGGTCGGGCGACATCACGGCGACGGCCGTGGCGTGGACGTTCCAGCGGGGGTTGCCGTACTGCCCCACGCCGTTGCTGCTGGGCAACCGCCTGTGGCTGGTGCGCAACGGCGGGCTCGTGACCATCCTCGACGCCGCGACGGGCCGCGCCGTCGTGCAGGAGGAACGCCTTGGGACGGTGGGCGACCATTACGCGTCGCCCGTGGCCAGCGGGGACCGCGTCTGCATCATCGCGCAGTCGGGGGTGGCGGTGGTCCTGCGCGCCGCCGACACGCTGGAGGTCGTCGCGCGCAACCCGCTGGGCGAGGCCGTCGTGGCCACGCCCGCGGTTGCCCATGGGCGGCTCCACGTGCGGACGGCGACGCGGCTCCATGCGTTCGGGCCGGCGAAGGGAGGCGAACGATGAAGGGCTTGGGCGAATGCGAAGACCGGGGATGCCGCATGAAATCACGAGGCCTGCGGTGGGCGAGGAGGGCATGGCTCTCGTTGGCATGGGTTGGCCTGGCCGTGATGGCCCGGCCCGTCGAGCTGCCGCCGGGCGTGGCGATTCCCGACGACGTGCGCGCCGCGCTGAGGGCGGACGCGGATCGCCTGGGGCGCGAGGTGCGTGCGTTGGCAACGCGTCCCGGCGGCGCGCCGGACTTGTTGCCGGACGTGGCCGTGTTGTGGAAGGCCGTGGACGGCGCGCTGGGGCGCGACGGATTCCAGCACACCAACGAGGTGTCGGAGGCGCGGCGCGTGCTGGAGCTGGGCTTTGATCGGGCGCGGCAACTGCGCGAGGGACGCGCGGACTGGCTCACGCAGACGGGGTTGGTGGTGCGCGGGTACGAGTCGCCGGTGGATCGCTCGTTCCAGCCCTACGGCGTGGTGGTGGGGCCCGCGTATCGACGGGGCGGACGCCTCGACGTGTGGTTGCACGGGCGCGACGACAAGCTCACGGAGCTCCGCTTTATCCGGGAACGGCTGCGGTCGAACGGCGAGTTCGCGCCGTCGAACGCCGTCGTGGTTCACCCGTACGGCCGGTATTGCAACGCGTTCAAGTTCGCGGGCGAGACGGACGTCCTGGACGCGATGGACCATGCCACGGCCGCCTACGGGGCGGACCGGGCGCGACGTTCCATCCGGGGGTTCTCGATGGGTGGCGCGGGCGCGTGGCACCTGGCGGTGCATCACCCGGGCCTGTGGCGCGCGGCGGCCCCGGGGGCGGGTTTTGCGGAGACGGAACGCTACATCGGCAAGGACGCCCGCGACCCGGCGATCACGCCGTGGGAACGGCTCTTGTGGGGCTGGTACGACGCCACGGCGGCGGCGGCGAACCTGCGGCAGGTGCCGACGGTCGCCTACAGCGGCGAGAGGGACCGCCAAATCCAGGCGGCGCACGTGATGGAGGAGGCCCTCCGCGCCGAGGGGCTCGCGTTGGAGCACCTCGTGGGGCCCAACACCGAGCATCGGTACGAGCCCGCCACCAAGCGGGAGCTGGCCGCGCGCATCGACGCGTGGATGGACGGGCCGCCGCTGGAGTTCCGGGAGCTGGACCTGGTCACGCGCACGCTGCGGCATCCGGCGGGCGAGGGGGCCGTGTGGCTCCGGTTCGAGGGGTTGGAACGGCATTGGGCGCCGTCGCGGATCCGGGCGCGCGTGTCCGGGCCGTCGCGCGTGGAGGTCACGACGGCGGGCGTGACGCGCCTGGCCGCGAGGCTGCCGCCCGGCGTGGCGGCGGGGAACGTCGAGTGGGTGATCGACGGGGACCGCGTGTGCATGGAGATGAACGCCGGGGACACGGCGGGGTTCGAGCGCCGCTCCGGCGGTCGCGCACGTCGGTGGGTTCCGGCGACTGCGGCCGACGCCGGGAAGCCGCGCCGGGCCAAGCAGCCCGGTTTGCAAGGGCCGATCGACGACGTGTTCATGGCCCCGTTCCTCGTCGTCACGCCCACGGGACGGTCGCGGTCGGCGGCCGTCCAGGCGTGGACCGACGCGGCCTTGGCGCGGTTCCTGGAGGATTGGCGCGGGCAGTTCCGGGGCGACGCGCCGTGCGTGCGGGACGTGGACGTGACGGAGGACCAGTTGCGGCGGTTCCATGTGGTGGCCTGGGGCGACCCGGATTCGAACGCCCTGCTGCGCCGGGCCATGGCTCGGGAAAGGGAGGTGCGCTGGGGCCGGGCACGTGTGGCGATCGGGTCGGCGCGCGCGGAAGCGGCGACGCATGTGCCGGCGTTCATCCTGCCCAACCCGCTGGCTCCGGGACGTTACCTGGTGGCGAACTCCGGCCCCACGTTTGCGGACTGGGTCGGCACCAACGCCCGCCAGACGCCCCGCCTGCCGGACTGGGCGATTTGGGACGTGTCGGGAGGGACGGGTGCGCGCGTGACGCGGGCGGGATTCTTCGACGAGGCCTGGCGTGCCAAGGGGGAGGCGTGGGCTCCATGATCCGGCCCCGGAGATTCTGGCGGCCCGGGGGCGGCGTGGACCTGCCGGCGTTGATGGCGGGCGTCGTGTTCCTCGGGGCCATCGCGTGGGTGTGCGGGGCGTATTCGGCGCAGTGGGCGGGCTTGTTCCCGGGCGCGGTGGTGGTGGTTCCGGCGTTGATGCTGAGCGCGCCGTCGTGGAGCGCGGAGGGGCGTCGCCTCGCCTGGTTCTTCGCGTGGAGCGTGGCCACGCCTTTCTCGCGGCGCACGGAGGCCCTGTGCGAGGTGATCGGGTCGGAGGCCGAGCGGGAGATGGTGCAGGACGCGGACGGCGGCGAGTCGTACCTCAGCCCGAAGGCGCGTTATGTGGCGCGGCTTTGGACGGAGGACGGCCGTTGCTTTGACGTCGAGCTGCCCATGAAGCGTTGGGCGACGCTGCGCATGGGCATGGAAGTGCGGGTGGCTTGGAAGGGCGGATGGGTACTCGAGTTGGACGGGTCGGGGGAGGCCTCAGCCGACATCTGAGGGTCACCGCGCCCACCGCGCCTCCGTGAGAGACCTGCCCCAAACAACGTGGCAGCGCCGTCCCGGCGCTGTGGGAAGCCCCACCTAAACCGGGCTCGCTGGCCGGGTGTTGGGAAGGCCCGGCCCTCGCCCGTGAACAACTCCGGTTAACCTGAAATCGGCAGTCAAAGAGGGTGCCAAAATGAGGAAACGCCCTTCCTATCGGGTCGGATGGGCTCACGGGCAGGAACCCAAGGGCTCACCCCGCGAGTGAGGTCGTGGTGGGCTCGACGCGGCTGTAGGACGGTTCCCCTGACCCGGCGCACCGGGCATGTGGCATCGCCATCGCCGCGTGAGGGCACGCGGCCTACAGACGGACCAACTGCCGTTTCTAGGTTCATGGAGGGGTCCTGATCCGCAGATGTCGCAGATCCACGCAGATGCAGGGACGCCGAGCCAACATCAGAGGATCGCCTGGGAGGGGTTTTGGGTGTGAGGTCGCCATGGGAGGGACCTGCGGTGGGTGCGGTCGCTCGGATGGCATCGTTGGCGCTTTGGGGAAGGGACGATCCTTGCATTTCTGGATCTTGGTTCCTGAAATGCGAGGAGAGCAGGTCGTCGTGATCGAACGTTTCAAAGCCCGTCGCGCGCTGGAGTCAGCCCTTGATCACAACCCCGTGGCCGTGCTTCTTGACGTGACCTGTCCGGCTGAGTCGTTTCGGCCGGGGAGCCAAAGCCCGGCTCGCCCCCGGGCGGGCGCGGTGGCACGCTGCCCTCGTGTTTCGGCCTTGCATTGACCTGCGCGGCGGGCGGGTGGTCCAGATCGTGGGCGGTTCGTTGTCGGATTCCGGCAACGGCGTGCGCACCAACTTCGAGTCCGAGCATCCGCCGGAATGGTTCGCGTCGCGGTATCGGGCCGACGACCTGCGGGGCGGGCATGTGATCGCGCTGGGGCCGGGCAACGAGGCGGCGGCCCGGGCGGCGTTGGCGGCATGGCCGGGCGGCCTGCAGTACGGCGGCGGCGTGAACACCTCCAACGCGGCCGCATGGCTCGAAGCCGGGGCCTCGCACGTGATCGTGACGTCGGCCGTCTTCTCCGGCGGCCGCATCGACTGGGCGCGCTTGGACGAGCTGGTGTCGGCCGTGGGGCGGGGGCGGCTGGTGCTGGACCTGAGCTGCCGCCTGCGCGACGGGGCGTATTGGATCGTGACGGACCGCTGGCAACGGTTCACGGAGGAGACGCTTCGGCCGGAGTTGCTGGGGCGATTGTCGGGCACGTGCGCGGAGTTCCTCGTCCATGCGGTGGACGTGGAAGGCCTGTGCCAAGGGATTGACGGGGCCTTGGTCGAGTGGCTGGGCCATCATGCGCCCCTACCCACCACCTACGCCGGCGGCGCGCGGTCGCTGGGGGATCTCGAGGACGTGGAACGCCTCGGGCGCGGCCGGATCGACCTGACGATTGGGTCGGCCCTCGACCTTTTCGGGGGCGCAGGCGTGCGCTACGAGGACTGCGTTGCTTTCAACCGGGTGCGAACGCAACGCGGCAAGGACGCCCTCGCCGCCGACAAGGGCGGCGGCTAGGCGAGGTTGTTGTTCGAGCCGCGTCCGTCCCGGATGCCGGGTCCGGCGGCGACCTCGTTTCTGGCGGGCGCCGCGGCGGCCCGGGACTTGGGTTGGGTCGCGCGGCGTGCGGGCCGAAGTCCGCCTCCGGGCTTGACGGACGTCTTCGAGGCTGTGACGCGGGCCTTGGCAGGAGCCTTCGTGGGCGGCGCCTTCCTCGCAGGAGTTTTCTTGGCGGAGGTTTTGTGGGGGGGCTTCTTGGCTGGCTTTTTCATGGCGATGGATGGCCGCCACAAAGGATCTCATGGCGACCCGCCGAGATGCCACCAAAGGCCGTGCCCGCATGCAACGGGAGTTTCGGGAATGAACGGGATACTGCGGGGCCCTGTTTTGGCTCCGAAGTTCGCGGAGGGTTCGACGGCTGGCATGGACGACGGCCTTGGCGGGAAGTGCCCTCACCACGTCGGGCTTGTCGGAAGTAGGAGCATGCATGATGGGCGAAAACGAACGGCCGCGAGTGAAGGCGGAATGCGATGCCCAGTGCACCTGGTGGCCCAACCGAGACTCAGGACCCCTGCCACCATGGACGCGAAATGTGCCACCGATCTCAAGAAGCGCGGCGGGGATCAGTCCCCGGAACAACGATCTCGGAGGGGCGGAGATCATGGAGCGAGACCGAATCCAAGGAGCGGGGAATGCCTTCGTAATGGCGACCGCGGCCATGGCGGCGGCGGGAAGGAGCCTCACACAGGATTCGTGGACAACGCCATCGGTGGTTGATTGGGCCATGGAGACCGGTGATCCCATGGCTGGCAAATAAGGTTCCCTTTGGGCTGGATCGTCCCGGGGAGGTAGCCGCGTCTTCGTCAGGAGGATCCGAAGTGCATGGGGCATTCTGATCGGCATCGACGACGTGCGGGCCACAACGTCTGGTTCCCCGGTTCTCGCTTCTCGCCTTCCGCATGCCCCGATCGTCCGCGCTGCCGAAGGGGAACCCATTTGACTCAGGGGCATGGGCATGGAAGACACGCGCGTGCAGGCGCTTCTCGACGTCCGTGATCTCTCGAAGGAATACCGTGGTGCAGGCCATGTCCTGGCGGTGCTTCGCGGGGTGAACCTGGCGGTCATGCCGGGCGAGACGTGCGCGATCGTGGGGCCCTCGGGGTCGGGCAAGACCACGTTGCTGGGGTTGGCGGCGGGGCTGGACGTGCCCACGTCGGGCAGCGTGCACCTGGCGGGCCATGACATGGGGTCGCTGGGCGAGGACGCGCGGGCGGCGGTGCGCAACGAGCACACAGGCTTCGTGTTCCAGAACTTCCAGCTCTTCCCCACGCTGACGGCGCTCGAAAACGTGTTGGTGCCGCTGGAGCTGCGCGGGGGAAGGTCGGACCCGGGCCCGGCGCGCGAACTCTTGGCCAAGGTGGGGCTGGGCGAGCGGATGGATCATTACCCGATCCAGCTTTCGGGCGGGGAACAGCAACGCGTCGCGATCGCGCGGGCGTTCGTGACGCGGCCGCGGCTGCTGTTTGCGGACGAGCCCACGGGCAACCTGGACGGCGACACGGCGCGGCGGGTGGCGGACATGATCTTCGACCTGAACCGGGACGCGGGCACGGCATTGGTGCTGGTGACGCACGACAACGAACTGGCGTCCCGCTGCTCGCAGGTGGTGCGCCTTCGCAACGGCCAACGCGTCGAAGCATGATGCACGCCCTTCTCAGCCCTTGGGTGTGGCGCCTCGCATGGCGGGATTCCCGGTCGTCGCGCGGCCGCATGGTGCTCTACGCGCTCAGCATCTCGCTGGGCATCGCCGCGCTCGTCGCCATCGGGTCCCTGGGCCGGGCCGTGCGCCGCGCCATCGACGACCAAGCCAAGGGCCTGCTCGGGGCGGACGTGGTGTTGTCGTCGCGGAAGCCGTTCGGGGAGGAGGAACGCGCGGTGCTGGAACGGCTGGGGGGCGAGCGGTCCGACGAGGTGAGCTTCGCGTCCATGATCCAGTTCCCGGGCACGGGCGGCACGCGGCTGGTGAACGTGCGGGCGTTGTCCGGGGGCTTTCCCTACTACGGCGCGTTGGAGACGGACCCGCCCGAGGCGGCGGAGGCGTTCCGGCGCGGCGAAGGCGTGCTGGTGGAGGAGGGGGTGGCCCGGCAGTTCGGGGCCGCAGCGGGCTCTCCGGCGAAGCTGGGCGAATGGAAGACGAAGGTGGTGGGCCTGCTGCGGCGCGTGCCGGGGGATTCCGTGGCGTTCACCACGCTGGCCCCGCGCGTGTACCTCGCCGGGGATCAACTACCCCGCACCAAGCTCCTCGGGCGCGGCGCGCTGGTCCGGTACCGGGCCATGGTCCGGCTGCCGGACGCGACGGACGCGGGCAAGGTGCTGGCGAAGCTCCGGACGCGAATGCGGGAGCTGAAGCTGGAGGTGGACACGGCGGAGAAGCGGAAGGAGAGCCTGGGCAAGGCGGCGGAGAACCTGAACGGCTTCCTGAACCTCGTCGCGTTCATCGCGTTGCTGCTGGGCGCGGTGGGGATTGCGTCGGCGATCCACGTGCACGTGCGGCAACGGCTGCCGCAGGTGGCGGTGCTGCGATGCCTCGGCGCGCCCATGGCCTCGACGTTCGCAGTGTACCTCCTGCAATCAGTGGCGCTGGGCGTCATTGGCATCGTGGCGGGCACGGTGCTGGGCTCGGCGATCCATCATGCGGTGCCGTGGGTGCTGCGGGACCGGCTGCCGTTCCCGGTGGATGCGTCGTTCTCGTGGGTGGCGGCGGGCCAGGCGGCGTTGGCCGGGCTGGGGGTGTCGCTGAGCTTCGCCTTGATGCCGTTGCTGCCCGTGCGGCGCGTGTCGCCGTTGGCGGCGATCCGGGCGGCGTATGACCCGGGGACGCGGCGGTTCGACGCGGCGCGGTGGCTGGTGGGGGCCGGGATCGCGGGGTCGGTGCTGGCGTTTGCGTTGCTGCAGACGCGGAGCGTGCGGCAGGGCGTGGGGTTTGCGGCGGGGTTGGCGGTGGCGTTTGGGTTGCTGGCGTTGGCGGCGCGGGCGCTGGTGTGGGTGGCGCGGTCATTGCCCACGGGCCGTCTCCCGTTCGCATGGCGACAAGGGTTGGCGTCGTTGCACCGGCCCAACAACCGCACCGGCACGCTGTTGGTCGCGCTGGGGCTGGGGACGTTCCTGATTGTCTCGTTGCAGCTCACGCGCGCGTCGTTGCTGGCGTCGCTGCGCATGGCCGACGTGGGCAAGCGGGCGAACGCGGTGTTGTTCGACGTGCAACCGGACCAGGTGGACGGCGTGGTGGCGGCGCTGGGAAGGCTGAACCTGCCCGTGGTCGAGTCCGCGCCCATCGTGACCATGCGGCTGAAGGCGGTGCGGGGAAGGCTGGCGACGGAGCTGGCGACGAACCGCGCGGACCGCATCCCGGGCTGGGTGTTGCAACGGGAGTATCGATGCACGTGGCGGACGAACCTGGCGGACTCGGAGCGGCTGGTTGCGGGGACGTTCACGGGCCGGGTGTCGGCGGAGGCGTCGCCGGTGCCGGTGTCGTTGGAGACGGGGATTGCCCGGGACCTTGGGGTGGACGTGGGCGACCGGCTGTCGTTCGACGTGCAAGGGCAGGTGGTGGAGGCGGTGGTGGGGTCGTTACGGGAGGTGGAATGGCGTCAGGTGCGGCCGAACTTCTTCGTGGTGTTTCCGGAGGGGGCGTTGGACGCGGCCCCGGCAATGCACGTGATGGCGACGCGCGTGGCCAACGCGACGGAGTCGGCGCGGATGCAACGCGAGGTGGTGCGCGAGTTCCCGAACGTGTCGGTGATCGACCTGGCCCTGGTGCTGGACACGGTGGAGGGGGTGGTGTCGAAGGTGGCGCTGGGGATTCGACTGATGGCGTTGTTCACGGTGTTGACGGGGGTGGTGGTGTTGCTGGGTGCGATCGTGACGGGGCGGTCGCAGCGGCTGCAGGAGGCGGTGTTGATGCGGACGCTGGGGGGGTCGCGGGCGATGGTGCGTC
>JBJSZF010000147.1:0-1647 GCA_046090125.1 Verrucomicrobiota bacterium | reverse complement strand
GCTCCTGCGGTGCGGCTGCGGCACCTGCTGGAGAATGGCCGACGCATCGCGCGGCGGCTGGCGGACGCGCCCCGCAAGCGGACAAGGCAGGCAGGAAACCTGGAGCGGGATTTGCAGGGAAAGTAAGGTTAACGCATATGGGCGAACGCCCCATCCCTACCCCTATGATCTCGCGGGGAGGCAGGTCGTTTGCGACCCGAGTACCCTGCGGCACTTGACTCCTGACTGACACGCGGAGACTTCCCGGGGGAGTCGCCCGGTGTTTGTCGGGCGCGCGCGTGGGGCGAGCGGCCTGCGGCAGGCCCCACGGCCGCTTGTGAGTGGGCTCAACGAGCCCCTTCGAGACGGCGCAGGAGGTCGCCGACGCGGTCGAGGTCCGTTCCCTCCGGCTTGGCTTCGAGGATCCAGCGGAGGTCCTCGCGCGCCCCGGCCAGGTCGCCGGCCTCGGCCCGGAGTCGGGCGCGGTCGATGCGTTGGGCGGCCTGGGTGCGCGGGTTGGCGGCGATGGCAACCATAAGGTCCGCGTAGGGAAGGGCCGCCGCCGCGCTTTCCTGCCGCTCGCTGAAGGCCAGGAGGTTGTTCACGAGCCGCACGATGATCTCCCGCGGCGTGGCGGCC
The DNA here is from genome assembly GCA_046090125.1 of Verrucomicrobiota bacterium. Classification (GTDB taxonomy): domain Bacteria; phylum Verrucomicrobiota; class Verrucomicrobiia; order Limisphaerales; family UBA9464; genus UBA6176. Next base: position 1,029 of record JBJSZF010000147.1, on the reverse strand, counting down.
TGCATGAGGTCGGCGCGGACGGGCACCCCTGCGAACTCGGACCCGAGGTCGCTGGCCTCGGAGTGCGTGAGGATGCGGCCTCCATGGAAGACATCGATGAGGCGCCTGGGGCCATCCTTGGGCTCATGGGCGACGAGGAAGTGGCCGGGCAAGGGCCAGCCGCGGACGTTGGGGACGCCGGCGCGGCGCGCGACGTCCATGAGGACGATGGCGAGGGTGATGGGCAGGCCCTCGCGGTCGGCGAGGACGGCGTGGAGATGGCTGTTGGCGCGGTTCTGGTAGTCGTGTCGGCTGCCGTGGAAGCCGTTTTCCTCGAAGAGGAACGTGCGCAGCACATCCAAGCGGGCCGTGTCGTCGGACCCGTCCTTGAAGCGGGTGGAGGCCTCTGCCGCCAGCGCCTGGAGGTCGGCCTGGGCCGCCGCCACGTCCACGTCCGGGTCGTCATGGCGTGCCACGAGAAGGGCGGCGCGGGCGAGGTCGATTTGGGCGTCGGGTTGGTCCAGCTCGCGGACAAGGTCGGCGGCGGCCTGCTCGCGGTGGAGGCGGGAGGAGAGGTCACGAAGGCGGGCGGCCTCGGCCTCGAGTTGGCGGGCGCGCCCTTCGAGAAACGAGCGTGCGGCGGGGAGGTGGCCGCGCAGGGCCTCGCGTTCGCCGTCGCCGACGCGTGCCGTGGGCACGTCAGCGCCGCCCAGGGCCATGAGGAGCGACGGGGGAATCTCCCCGGGGCCGTCCGTCCCGATGGGGGTGACGGCGAAGTTGCGGAACTGGGCGACGGTTCCCCGGAACTTGGCGAGGCCGACGCGGTGCCCATGGGGCGCGACGTCGCGGACGTCGAAGACGACGGACCCGTTGACGGAGCAGGTGATGCGGCCGGGCTGCACGCGCACGCGGAGGAGGTTCCAGTCGCCGGGCTTGTAGGCGGCGCTGGGCACGGTGCCGAGGATGCGCCAGTTGAAGATGTCGTCGCCGTCGAAGGAGGTGAGTCGAAGCTGGCCTGCCGTGGGGTAGAAGCCGAGGTGCAGGCCATGG
>JBJSZF010000146.1:0-1070 GCA_046090125.1 Verrucomicrobiota bacterium | reverse complement strand
GCATCCGCGACTCCAAGAACATCACCAGCGACGCCCAGGTCGCCCGCATCGCCAAGATCATCCGCGAGACCAAGGGCTGCGTCTGGAACGTCGTCGCCATCGGCAACGAGGCCTACAACCGGATGCACGCCGCCAATGGCTCCGTGAACCGCATCCTCGCGTGGGGCCATGCCCGCGTCATCGAGAACCTCCTCGGCCAAGGCCCGCGCCTCAATCCCCCCCCAGTCCGGGCCATCAGCGACCAGTTCGCCGCCTCCAAGGACACCCTTCAGAAGGCCTTGATGAAGGCCGGACGCTCCCTGGAGCTCGTCCAACGCCACAAGGCCGAGGAAGACGTCGCCGTGGCCGCCGCCTCCATCCTCGCCCGCGACGAGTACGTGACCCGCCTGAGGCTCCTGGGCGAGCAACACGGGCTCGAGCTGCCCAAGGGCGCCTCCGACCGCGTCGAGCAGGTCGGCCGCGAGTTCGTGGCCCGCCACGGGGCCGATGCCCTCCCCAAGGTCGCCAAGATGCACTTCAGAACCTCTTATCGAGTCCTCGGCCTCCCGGAGCCGCCCCGCGAGGAATGGCGGCCGCCCCAGCGGGAAGACAACGCCTCGTAGGGTCCGCTTCACCCGTTGCCATGGCTCCATGGCAGGTCGTTTTCCCGGCCCACGGTTTTCCTACCTTCATCCGGGCCGGGCCAACTCCCGGCTTCAACCGCACGCCATCATGGATAGGGTCTCCCCATGACGCGCCACTGCCATCGTTGCGGAACCGCATGGCCGCTCCGCGACCAGCCAGGCCGGGGCGAAGCCTGCACCCAGTGCCGGGCCGACCTCCGCGTGTGCCGCAACTGCTCCCACTTCGACCTTCGTGCCGCCCACCAGTGCCGCGAACGCCGGGCCGAGTCGGTGGAGGACAAGGAATCCGGCAACTTCTGCGAATGGTTCGAGCTGGCCCGGCGCACGTGGTCCGGCGGAGCCGCGGACCCCAGGGCGGAGGCCGCCCGCGCCGCGCTCCGGGACCTGCTCGGCTAGTCGCTCAACCCGCACCCCTTCCATGCGCTCCACCCTCCTTGCCGCCTTCCT
>JBJSZF010000145.1:0-9858 GCA_046090125.1 Verrucomicrobiota bacterium | reverse complement strand
TGGAGAAGCACTCCGTGGCCCGCCTCATCGGCGCGCCCCCGGGCTACGTGGGCTTCGAGGAGGGCGGCCAACTGAGCGAGACCGTCCGCCGCCGCACCTATTCCGTCGTGCTCCTCGACGAGGTGGAGAAGGCGCATCCCGACGTCTTCAACGTCCTGTTGCAGGTCCTCGACGACGGCCGCCTGACGGATGGCCAGGGCCGCACCGTCAATTTCCGCAACACCCTCGTCATCCTCACCTCCAACATCGGGTCGCCCATCATCCAGGAATACTTCCTGGACGGCCGGGCGCAGGGGGCCGAGCGCTCCGCCATGGAGGCCGCCGTGCGCGCGGAGCTGCGACGCCATTTCCGGCCCGAGTTCCTGAACCGCATCGACGAGACCATCGTGTTCGAGAGCCTCGACGAGGCGGAGTTGGCACGGATCGTGGACTTGCAGCTCGACCGCGTGGCGCGGCGTTTGTCTGCCCAGGAGATCGGACTCGAGGTGGACGCCGAGGCCCGCAAGCTGTTGGCCGCCGAGGGCTACGACCCGCAGTTCGGGGCACGCCCCCTCAAGCGCGCCATCCAGGACCTGCTGCTCAACCCCCTCGCCACCCGCCTGCTGGCCGGCGAGTTCAAGCCCGGCGACCGCATCCACGCGTCCGCCCGCAGCGGCGAGATCCACTTCGCAAAGGGGTAGGTCCCATCAACCTAGGCCGGGTCGATGGAGTTGGATCAGTCGTGCTGGCTCGATCTGCTTCAGCAACTCCTTCGGCCTTCGCTCGTGACGGGCCTCGTACCGGCCCGCGCCTCGCTCACTTCTCGGCCTGCGGAAGCATCTGCTTCGCCATCACTTCCCTCCCAACTGAATCGGCCCGGCCAGGAACTGCGGTTGGCCGGTCTGTAGGCCGCATGTCCTTGTGCGGCGATGGCGATGCAGCTTGCCCGGTTCCCCGTTTCAGGGGACATGGCCAGCTCACCCAGCCGCAAGAGCCGGTTCCTCGACGGTTGGGGGGGTGCAACGAGGCAATGGCCAACGGGAGTCCATGACGTGCGAACCCCGCGTTCACGCCCAGACGTCGGGGTTGCACCCTCATGGTTGATGTGGATGCGACGTGCGTCAGCCGGTTGCCTTGGCAGAGGCACGTGTTGCGCGGCACCCTTGAGGCCTGGGGGCTTGCCCACGGGCAACAGTGCATGGGAGGCAGCCCCGCCCGGCCACGCCCATGCCCAAGGATGCGCGGATGCGGGCGTTTTCGATGGGTTCGCCCGGTTCGCGCACCGTTGGGATGCGGGGCAACTGACATGAATGTCACGATGGCCCTTGCGGTTTATCGGGCGTCGTTCCCGCGTCGTGCCCATGGGCGTCCCCTCGCCCCTCGGAAGGGCAACCGGAGGCGGAAGGTGGTCCATGATGCATCCGAGGCCACCAACGTGAGCGTGCCCCCGTGGGCGTGCGCGATCTCGCGGGCCAGGCTCAGCCCCAGCCCGGCCCCGCCTCCGGTGCGGGAACGCGATGCGTCGATGCGGTGGAACCGCTCGAACAGGCGGGGCAACTCGGCGGCCGGGATGCCGGGGCCGGTGTTGGAAACGGTGAGCTGCACGTGGTCCTCCTGCCGTTCCAGGACGACCCGCACCTGCCCGCCGGGGCGGTTGTGTCGCACCGCGTTGCCCAGGAGGTTTTGCAGGAGCTGCGGCAGAAGGTGCGGGTCCGCCTCCACCACCACCCCTTGGGCCACGGCCGTCTCCACCTCAATCCCCGGCGCGAGGATGCGTGCGTCGTCGGCGGCTTCCAGGAGCGCCTCGGAAAGCGCGAAGGCCATCGGCTGCAAGGGCAGGCGCCCGGCGTCGGCCTGCGAGAGTAGCAGGAGCTTGTCGATGACGGAGCGGATGCGCGCGAGGGCCTCGATGAGCCGGGAGCACAGCCGTTGCGTCTCGGAGCCGGGCGCCGCGTTGGCCATGGCGGACTCCAGCTCCATGTGCAGCACCGTGATGGGCGTGCGCAGCTCGTGCGCGGCATCCGCGCTGAACCGTCGTCCATGCAGCGTGATGGGACGCAGGGCCTGGCCCGCCACGACCCAGCCCCCGAGCCCGGCGAGGAGAAGGCCCACCACAAACGCCGCGATCCCGGCACGCCGCAGGTCCCGCAGCGCCTCCTCCAAACGACCCATGTCCGTCCCGACGTGCAGGGTCACGTAGGGGTTGCCCAACGTCGCGACGCGCCACTCCCGACCGCCGTCGTCCACCGTCGCAAACGCAGGCGCGCGCCGGGGCAACGCGGGGTTCGCGCGCGAGATGGGCTCGGAGCGTCTCGGCGGCGGGGGCGGCGAGGACTCGGGGTCGGGCACGAGGGCCGCGTCGAACCGTCCGGGCGGCGCAAGGCCCGCCTCCAGAAGCCCCGGGGGCCAGTGGGCAGACTGGTGGAGGAGACGGTCCCGCTCGCTGGCCTGAAGGATGTAGGGCACCTCCCTGTCATGGCCCATGTTTGATCTCAGCGTCGCCTCCAGGCGACGCCAGTGCTCGACCCCGTTGAACCTTTCCAGGTGGGGCTGCCCCACCTGCACCAACTCTCGGTCCATCCGGGCAAGCTCGGACCTGCGCGACGCCTGCCACACCACCGCCAGCACCAAGACGAGCAATCCCGCCGTGATGCCGCCCGACAAAACGGCAATGCGAACGCGAAAGCTCGCGGCGTTCATGGGGACGTTCCAGGGTCGCGTGCCAGCCGGTAGCCCACCCCGCGCACCGTCTCGACCAAGGGCCGTTCCTCGGCGTCGCCCAGCTTCCTCCGGAGCCGCTGGATGTACACGTCCACGAGGTTCGTGCCCGGGTCGTGGTGGTAGTTCCAGACCCGCTCGCAGATCTGCGTCCGCGTGAACACCCGCCCCGGCGAACGCATCAGGCACGTCAGCAACGCAAACTCCCGCGTCGTCAGTTCCACCGGCCGCCCGCGCGCCGTCACCTCGCGCGTCAACAGGTTCACCCCCACGTCGCCCGCCCGCAGGACGGACACCGGGTCGCTTGCGTGGCGTCGCAGGATCGCATGCAACCGCGCCACCAACTCGTCCGTGTAGAACGGCTTCGCCAGGTAGTCGTCCGCGCCCAGGTTCAACCCCTCCACCCGCTCCCCCGGCGCGCTCCGGGCCGTCAGCAACAGCACCGGGACAGGGTTCCGCCGCTCCCGCAGCAACCGCAGGACGCTCAGCCCGTCCCTGCCCGGCAGCATGATGTCCAGGACCAGCGCATCGACCGGATGCGTCGAGGCCAGCACCAGCGCGTCGTTGCCGTCATGGCATACGTCCACGACAAACCCCGCCGCCTCCAGCCCCTTGCGCACCATGGCGGCGATCTTCCGCTCGTCCTCGGCCACCAGCACCTTCACCCGTCCCCTTCTACCCGCCCCGGCCACCGGGTCGAAGCCGCGAATCATGACAGTTTCGTCATCCAAAACCCGGCGGGGCATTCATCCCGCGCGCGCAACGTCTTGGGATGAAGGTTCGGATCCATGCATGGAAGGCGGCACTCGCGCTCGCCTGGGTGGCCGCCTCGGAATGCGCGAGCGCCCATGACCCGTACGGGCTCGACGAGCACTCGCAGGGGGTCCTCCGCATCCACGCGTCCACGCCCGCGCCCGCGTCCGCCCATCGCCCGTCCCAGGCCGCCGATGCGCCCGACGACGCCCCTGAGACGGCCCGGGGCGTTGGCTTGCGCGGCGACCGCGTCCTGATGGGCCCGGATCCCGTGGACTTCTCCGGGCTGATGTCGCGCACCTTCTCGCGCTTCGACAACCCCGTGCGGCATTGGTGGGACGCAACCCACTTTCATGTCGGCGGCGATGGCATGCCCGCGCACGGGATGATGGAGGGGATCACGTCGTGGCAACGGCAGGTCCCGGTGCCCACGTATTACTTTGGGACGAACGACTGGAAGCTGCCGCGGCGTCCGGTGCCGGCCGCGCAGCCCCTCGCGATCACCACCAACCGCTTCCTCCAGGGAGCCATCGCCCTGGCCGCCAACGGCATCCCCATCTTCAACCCCGCCAACAATCGCGGGGAAATCTCCGCCCTGATCGGCGAGCTGGACAAATGGGGCGGGCACTGTGGCCGTGCCGACGACTACCACTATCACGCCGCGCCCTTGCACCTCACCAACGTGCTGGGCAACGGACTGCCCATCGCCTTCGCCTTGGATGGCTACCCGATCTACGGGCTGGTCGAGCCCGACGGGTCCTTGCCGACCGGCTTGGACGCCTTCCGCGGTCACGAGGGCAGCCTGGGCTACTACCACTACCATGCCTCCACCTCGATGCCCTATGTGAACGGCGGCTTCCACGGCGAGATCATCGAGCTCGTGCTCACCAACGGTCTCGGCCAGGTCACCTCCCAGGCCGGCGCACAACCCCGCGTCAACCCCGTCCGTCCCTCCGGCACCGCCCTCGCCGGCGCGGCCCTCAAGGTCTTCACCAACCCCGCGCCCGACCGCTTCGAGCTCTACTACAGCCTCCCGGCCAACGCACCCGCCACTAACTCGTGGCGCTATGCCCTCCAGCGCGCCTCCAACCTTGTCTCCGTCACCTACCTCGACGCGGCAGGCCTGCGCACCACCAACTACCCCAACTGGAGGCCCGCCCCACCCCGCGCCTCCACCGCCGAGCCGCTCGTCACCACGCCCCCCGCCGGCACGAACCTCGCCTCCGGCTCCACCCTTCGACTTGCCATCACGGCGTCCGGAGCCGCGCCGCTCTCCTATCAATGGATGCGAGACGGCAACCCCCTCGCCGACGACGCCCGCATCCAAGGCGCGCTCTCGCCCCAGTTGGTCATCGTCGCCGCGTCCGAGCCCGACTCCGGCGAGTATTCCGTCCGCGTCTCCAACGCCGTCGGCAGCACCGAGAGCCCGCGGGTCCTCGTGCAGGCGGGACTCGGACGCGCCGCCACCCTCGGACGCGCCACCACCGTCGTCACCAACCTCCTGCCCTCCGGCACCCGCGTCGCCGCCGTCGGAACGGTCGCCTCCGCGGACGGCCGCACCTGGACCGTCCCGGCGGCCACCGCGTTCGCCACCGGCCCGCGCGCCTCGGACCTCTTCAACGAGGCGGTGGGCTTCACCCCGGCGGGCATCGCCGGCGTCGATGTCGCCTCCGTCCCCGTCTTCGAGGTGGATCCCGACGGCGAGGTGGTGACCGGCTACCTTTTCGCGGACAACTACTTCGAGCTCTACGTCAACGGCACGCTTGTGGCCGTGGATCCCGTCCCCTTCACGCCCTTCAACAGCGCCGTCGTCCGCTTCAGGGCCCGCCGCCCCATCACCTACGCCCTCCGGGTCGTGGACTGGGAGGAGAACCTCGGCGTGGGAACCGAGCTGAATGGCGGCAACCCCAATCACCCCGGTGACGGCGGGTTCGTGGCCAGCTTTTCGGATGGCACCGTCACCGGCCCGCATTGGCGCGCCCAATCCTTCTACATCGCCCCGTTGGCGGACCCGGCGCTCGTGGTGGACCGCGCCGATGGCACGCGGGACTCGTCCGCGGCGGGCGTGGCTGGGCTGCCGCCGGGGCAGGCGTGGGCGGTGCATTACCCGGTGCCGGCCCAGTGGGCCTCGCGGACGTTCGACGACACCGGGTGGCCCATGGCCCGGGCCTACACCGAGGCGCAGGTGGGCGTGGGCAACAAGCCCGCCTACACCCGCTTCCCCGCTCAGTTCGGATCCTCCGGAGCCGCGTTGATCTGGTCGTCCAACCTCGTCCTCGACAACGAGGTCCTCCTGCGCTTCACCGCGCCCGCCCCCTCCAACGCGTCCCCGTCGTTCCTCGCCTCCACCAACGTCCTCTGGGCACGGCCCGGCGAGCCCCTGCGCATGACCGTCGGCGCGACGGACCCGGACCTTCCCGCCCAGGCGTTGACCTTCGGGCTCGCCTCCGCCCCGGCCGGAGCCGCCATCCACCCCGTCACCGGCCTGCTCGAATGGACCCCTTCGGCCGCCTTCGCCGGAACCTCCAACCTCTTCCGCGTGGTCGTGTCCGATGACGGCGTCCCATCCCGGTCCGCCTCCCGCGACCTCGTCGTCATGGTCCGGCCCTCGCAACCAGACGTCGTGCTCATCGTGACGGACGACCACGGCTGGGGCGACCTTGGCGCGAACGGCGGGCCGCAGGTGACTCCGAACCTCGACCGCCTTGGGCGCGAGGGCATCCGCCTGGGCCGCTTCTACGTCACCCCGATTTGCAGCGTGACGCGTTCGACGCTCCTCACGGGCCGCAGCCCGCTCCGAACCGGCGTCAACAATGGCCGCGGGCTCGCCTTGCAGGAACATGTCCTTCCCGTCGCCTTCCGCTCCGCCGGCTACCAAACCTATGTGTGCGGCAAGTGGCATCTCGGCGGCCTCTACAACACCGAGACCAACGCGCTCGTCGCCGGAGCCCTCCGGGCCGTCATCCGCGAGGGCGTCGAATACCAGCCCCAGAACCGCGGCTGGGACGTCCACTACGGCGAGTACACCGGGGCCATCGGGTACCAGACTCACGTGAGCCAGGAGACCGGCCAGCCCGACTGGTGGCTCAACGGCCAGCCCATCACCGAGGCGGGTTGGTCCACCGACCTGCTGGCCGACAAGGCCATCGAGCTGCTCCGCAACCGCGACCCCCTCCGGCCCGTGCTCCTGTACCTCGCCTTCAACGCCGTGCACGGACCCGTGACCGCCCCGCCCGAGCTCCTCGCCAAGCACGCCGCCATCACGGACCCCAAGCGCCGGGCGTCCGTCGCCGCCCTTGACAGCTCGACCAGGCCGTCGGGCGTGTCCTCGCCGCCATTGATGCCGACGGCAGCCGCGACCGGACGCTGGTGACGTTCTTCGGAGACAATGGGGGCCAGCAATCCACGGGGGGCTCCAACCTCCCGTTGCGGGGCGACAAGGGCGACCTGTTCGAGGGCGGCATCCGCACGCCCGCCGCCATCCGATGGCCCGGCGTGTTGCCCGAGGGCATCACCAACCACCAGCAGGCCATCTGGGTGGGCGACCTCTTCCCCACGTTGTGCGCGGCCACGGGCGTCGTGGCGTCCAACGCCGTGCCCTTCGACGGCGTCAACGTCTGGCCCTTGCTCCGCCGCGCCACCAACGGGCCCTTTGACCCCGCCCAGCACCGCGCTGCGCCCCTCGTCACCGGCAGCTCCGCAGGCCACGCCGTATTCGAGCTCGGCCCCAACGGGACCAACACCACCCTCTTCAAGTACATCCGGCAACGCCTACCCGCCTCGTCCGGCGGCGGCTTCGCCCAATGGCTCTTCGACATCGCCGCCGACCCCCTTGAGACCACGGACCTCGTGGCCCTCCCCGCTCACGCCGCCCGCATCGCCGCCATGGCCGCCCGCATCGATGCCCTCGCTCCCGAGTCCTACACCCCTTACTTCGGCGTCCATCCTGAGCCCGCCAGCGTGTCGGCCGGCACCAACGTTGTCCTTTGGGCCATGGTCACCGCCTACAACAAGACCGTGGCCCTCCAATGGCGGCGGAACGGCGTGCCCATCCCGGGCGCGACCAACCGAGCCCTCGTCGATGCCAGCGTCTATGCCACCCAGCTCGCCCTCTCCAACGTCACCCCCCAGGACGCCGGCACCTACGACGTCGTTGTCACGGCCTCCACCGTCGGCTGGCCCGCCACGCTCGCTAGCAAGGGTGCCCTCCTGTCCATCGACGCCGTCCAGCCGCCCCCGGGCACGCCGCCCCCCTACGACGTCCTCGTCGGCCGTCCCACGGACCGTTCCATCACCCTTAGCCTCCTCGCCAAGACCAACCTCACGGCATGGGTCGAGACCGGCGTCGCGCCCGGCGCGTACACGCGCACGCACCCGGTCGTGGCGGCGAAGGCGGGCGAGCCCGCGACGTTCCTGCTGGAGGGCTTGCAGCCCGACACGCGGCATCATTACCGCGTCTGGCACGACGCGGGATTCGGGCCCGTCCCGGGCACGACCAGCGCGTTCATGACGGCCCGCGCACGGGGCAGCGCCTTCACCTTTGTGGTCGAGGCAGACCCCCACAACCGCGACAACGAGCCGGCCGTGTGGCGCCAAGCCCTCACCAACATGCTGGCGGACACGCCCGACTTCCTCGTGGACCTGGGCGACACGTTCATGGAGGAAAAGGTCGGGGTGACCAACGCGTACTACCTGACCCAGCCCGGCATCGCCGACCTGCACCGCGAGGTGCGCGAGGGTTTCTTCTCCATCACGGGCCACGCCATGCCCACGTACCTCGTGAACGGCAACCACGAGGCCGAGCTGGGCTGGCTCCTCCGCATCCTCTCCATCACCAACAACCCCGCCGTGTGGAGCGCCCAGGCCCGCCAACGCTTCTTCCCCGTGCCCGTTCCCGCCCCCGGCGGCTTCTATTCCGGCTCCGGCTCCGTGGACCCGTCCCTGCGCGGCCCGCGCGATGGCTACTACGCCTTCGAGTGGGGCGATGCGTTGTTCGTGGCCCTCGACCCATTCTGGTACACCAACCCGAAGCCCGGCCAGGGCGGGTGGGGATGGACCCTTGGCGAGGAACAATACCGCTGGCTCAAGGCCACCCTCGAGGGCACCACCGCCCGCTTCCGCTTCGTCTTCCTCCATCACCTCGTCGGGGGCGGCCTCGGCAACCAGTCCCGCGGCGGCCTCACCTACGCCCCCTTCTTCGAGTGGGGCGGACGCAACCTCGACGGCTCCCCAGGGTTCGCCGCCGCGCGCCCCGGCTGGGATGCCCCCATCCAGGACCTCCTGCTCCGCAACGGCGTCCAGGTGGTCTTCCATGGCCACGACCACCTCTTCGTGAAGGAGGAACTCGACTCCAACAACGACGGCGTCCCCGACCTCATCTACCAGGAGGTCCCGCAACCCAGCCGCGCCCTCTTCGGAACCAACTCCGCGCCCGCCTACGGCTACACCAACCGCAACAGCCTCGTCGTCGGCAACTCCGGACACCTCCGCGTCCGCGTCACACCGGCCCAGGCCGAGATCGAGTATGTCCGCGTCTTCCTCCCCGAGAACGAGGCCCCCGGCCGCACCAACCGCATGGTCGCCCATCGCTACGTCGTCCCTGCCCGCGTCACCCAGCACCCCGTCGCCGCCTTCCCCTTGCCCGACACCGGCCAAACCAACCGCCACGGCGCCGAAGTCACGGGCGTCGATGCGGACTACACCCGCCCCGGCCCGGCCTATTCTGACACCGGCGACGGCACGGTGCGGGACCTCGTCACGGGCTGGGTTTGGCAACGCGTGGACGGCGGGGAAATGACCTGGGAACGCGCCAAGGCCTATGCCGCCACCAACACCCTAGCCGGGGCCGCCCCCGGCGACTGGCGCCTTCCCACCCTCGACGAGCTCTCCACCCTCCTCGTCTATTACCGCCAGAACCCTGCCCTCAACACGTCCTTCTTCGCGTCACCCCCCGGCACGGCCGCCGACTACTGGTGGAGCCGCGATGTGTCGGCCGCCGACCCCACCCATGTCTGGGTGGCCAACGCCGGTGGCGGCGTCGGCCCCAAGCCCACCTCCGAAACCCTCAGTGCCGGCGGCACCCTCCGGTACCACGCACGCCTCATTCGCGCACCATTGCCTTCGCCCACGCCGCCCGGCGCACGGTTCAGCCTGGCAGCCAACGGCGTCGCCCTCGACCGCGCCACCGGCCTCTCCTGGACCACCGCCGACGTCGGGTCCGCCACCCATTGGGCCGCCGCCATCCAGCTCGCCGAGGGGCTCACGTTCGCGGGCTTCAGCGACTGGCGCCTCCCCGACATCCGCGAGTTGCTCTCCATCAGCGACGAATCCGTCGCCAATCCCTCCCTCGACCGCGCCACCTTCGCCGGGGCCACCCCCGGCCGTTAATGGTCTTCCACAACCCAGACC
>JBJSZF010000144.1:0-3739 GCA_046090125.1 Verrucomicrobiota bacterium | reverse complement strand
CGAAGCTGTCGGTGTTCCCAAGGAGGTCGTGACGGGATCAACGCTGGGAGCGCGGCCGTCCCCGGCCGCCTGTCCATGCCCCCGACCTTGCGGGACCGGACCGCTCCCCGCCCGTGCCTATTCCGCCGCGTCGGCCTCGAGCGACGCCAGGCGGGAGGCTTCCTCCTCCCAGTCGCGCGTGGCATAGGCCAGGTCCATGACGATGCCGCGCAGGCGCTGGTTGATCTCCACGGCGCGGCCCGGGGTGGCGTAGGTGCCGGGTTGCTCCAGCTCGGCCGCCAAGGCCGCCTGTTGCTTCTCCAGGTCCGCGATCTTCTTCTCCAGCTCCCCCACCCTGCGTCGGCACGACGACAGGTGCCGGCGGGCCTCGGCGGCCAGCAGCCGACGCTCCTTTTGCGAAAGTCGGGGTCCCTCGTCCTGGCCGATGGGCGCGGCGGGCGTGGGGGAGGGACGCGGCGCTTGGGCGGGACGCGGCGCCGGGGCTGGGGCGGCCTTGGGAACGTTCCCCGCGCGCGCATCCTGCAACGGAGCCGGGCCCGCCCCGGCCGCCGTCAACGCCGTGCGTGCGGACCCGGCCTTGGACTTCTCGAGATAATAGTCGTAGTCGCCGGCGTAGGGTGTCAGGCGGCCCGCGTTCACGTGGACGACCTTGCCCGCGACGGACCGGATGAAGTGCACGTCGTGGGAGACGAACACGAGCGTGCCCGTGAACTCCGTGAGCGCGGCGACGAGCGCGTCGATGGAGGGGATGTCGAGGTGGGTGGTGGGCTCGTCCATCAACAGGAGGTTGGGCGGGTCGAGCAGCAACTTCACCAGGGCGAGGCGCGACTTCTCGCCGCCGCTGAGCACCTGCACCGGCTTGAAGACGTCGTCGTCGCGGAACAGGAAGCAGCCCAACAGCGTGCGAACGTAGAGTTCCGTGACGCGCGCGGGCGTATCGAGCGCCTCCTGCAAGACGGTGCGCCCGGCCTGGAGCATCTCGGTGCGGTACTGCGAGTAGTACCCGGGCCGCACGCGCAGGCCGAGGTCGCGCTCGCCGGCCTGGGGCGAGACGACGCCCGCAAGGAGCTTGAGCAAGGTGGACTTGCCCGCGCCATTCGGGCCCACCAGCACGATCCGCTCGCCGCGCTCGGCCTCGAAGTCGAGCCCCTGATAAATCGGGCGCGGGCCGTAGGCGAAGTCCACCCGCTTGAGCGTCACCACCCTCCGGCCGGGCTGCTCCGGCTGCGGGAAGGCAAAGTCCACGGTGGCCGACGGCGCGTCCGGCGCGTCGATCTTCTCCATGCGGTCGATCTGCTTGAGCTTGGCCTGCGCGCGGGTGGCGGTGGTGCTCTTGGCCCGGAAGCGGTTCACGAAGTCCATCAGGCGCGAGATTTCGCGCTGCTGGTTCTTGAAGGCGGCGCGTTGCTGCTCCTCCTGGGCCTCGCGCTGGACGAGGAAGTCGTCGTATTGGCCCGCGTAGCGCCAGAGGCGTCCGTTGCGAAGCTCGAGGATGCCCGTGACCAGGCGGTTGAGGAACTCGCGGTCGTGCGAGATCACCACGATCCCGCCCGGGTAGTGCCGCAGGTAGTCCTGGAACCACAGCAACGTCTCGAGGTCCAGGTGGTTGGTGGGCTCGTCCAGCATCAACAGGTCCGGCTCCTGCACCAGCAACCGCGCCAGGTGCGTGCGCATCACCCAGCCGCCCGACAGCTCCCGCACCGGCCGGTCAAAGTCCGTCTCCTTGAACGACAACCCCTTCAGGATCCGCTTCGCCTTCGCCACCAACGAGCCGTCCATCGACCCGTGCGCCTCCGTGCCCGTCGCCAGCTCGATCACCGTCTCGTCCCCGGCCGGGGCCGACTCCTGCGGCAGGAACCCCACCGTCGCGCCCCGTTGCCGCGTCACCTGGCCGTCGTCCGGCTCCTCCTGGTCCAGCAGGATGCGGAACAACGTGGACTTCCCCGCGCCGTTGGCCCCCACCAACCCGAGGCGGTCGGCGCGGTTGATCGTGAGGCTGACGCCCTCGAAGAGCGTCCTCGGCCCGTAGGACTTGGAGATTTCAGATAAGGTGAACACGCGAACGAGCCGCGAGTCTCCGGATGCCACGCCCCCGCGCCAAGCCCCGTGTTCGCCCATCGCCCCAACGCCGGGAGCGCGGCCATCCCCGGCCGCACCCCCGCGTTGACGCCGCGCGCCTCCTTTCGCTCTATTGGCCCCGCCAATGAGCTATTGCGCGTCCCCCTGGAACTTCTCCCGGCGCCCCACCCGCGAGGTCGTCGTCGGCGACCCCGCCGCCGGCGGCGTCGTCATCGGCGGCCATCACCCCGTCGTCCGCCAGTCCATGATCACCTGCGACACCATGGACACCGAGGCCTGCATCCGGCAGACGCTCGAGCTCGTCGCCGTCGGCTGCCAGATCGTCCGGATCACCGCCCCCACCGTGAAGGACGCCGCCAACCTCCAGCACATCGTCGCCGGCCTCCGCGCCCAGGGCTGCCGCGTCCCCATCGTCGCCGACATCCACTTCAAGCCCGAGGCCGCCATGGAGGCCGTCAAGTGGGTCGAGAAGGTCCGAGTCAACCCTGGCAACTACGCCGACAAGAAGAAGTTCGCCATCAAGGAATACACCGACGCCGATTACGCCGCCGAGCTCGCCCGCGTCGAGGAGGCCTTCGCCCCCCTTGTCCAGGAATGCCTCCGCCTCGGGCGCGCCCTCCGCATCGGCACCAACCATGGCTCCCTCTCGGACCGCATCATGAACCGGTACGGCGACACGCCGCTCGGCATGGTGGAGAGCGCCCTCGAGTTCGCGCGCGTCTGCCGTCGCATGGGCTTCCACAACTTCGTGTTCTCCATGAAGTCCTCGAACCCCAAGGTCATGGTCGAGTGCTACCGCCTTCTCGCCGCCCGCCTCGCGGACCTCGGGCCCGACTGGAACTACCCGCTCCACCTCGGCGTCACCGAGGCCGGCGAGGGCGAGGACGGCCGCATCAAGTCTGCCATCGGCATCGGCGCGCTGCTGGCCGATGGCATCGGCGACACCATTCGCGTCTCCCTCACGGAGGACAGCCCCCGCGAGATCGCCGTGTGCAACGAGCTGCTTGCCCTCATGCCCTCCCTGGTGCATCGGCCCGGAGCCACGCCCCTTTCGGAGCAGCCCCTGCCTTGGGACCCCTTCACGTACAAGCGCCGCACCACCGCCGAGTCCGAGCTGCCTTCCGGCCTTCGCGGCGGAGCCGAGCACACCGTCCGCGTCGTCGTCACGCGCCCCACCTTCGACGCCGTCGCGCCCCGCATTTCCCCCAAGGCTGACGTGCGCCCCGAGGCCATCCACGAGGACATGAACCTCCTCGAGATCGACCCGCGCCAACCCATCGCTCCCGACATCATCCCCTGCGACTCGCAGTGGGTGACGGTGGCGGACGACGTGCCGTTGCCGCCCATCACGGCCTTCCGGCTGTTGGTGGTCCAGTTGCGCAAGGTCGGGCGCGCCAACCCCATCCTGCTCAAGGACACGTTGTCCTCGAACCCGCCCGCCCTCGCGCCCTCCGCCGCCCTCCTCCATGCCGCCGTCAACCTCGGTGCGTTGCTCGCCGATGGCATCGGCGACGCCGTCCTCGTGCGGGGCGAGCCCGGCCCCGGCCAGTCGCTCCGGCTCGCCTACAACATCCTCCAGGCCGCCGGGTGCCGTTCCTTCAAGACCGACTACGTCGCCTGCCCGAGCTGCGGCCGCACGTTGTTCGACCTCCAGTCCGTC
>JBJSZF010000143.1:0-6573 GCA_046090125.1 Verrucomicrobiota bacterium | reverse complement strand
GCCCCATTGGCGACATACAGGGTTTTGCCGTCGGGGGCGAACACGAGGGCGTTGGGGGATGCGCCGACGAGGTCGGAGGGCTTTGGGCGGCACCAGATGGTCTCGACGACGGCGTCGGTGCGGGTGTCGATGACGGTGAGGTGGTCGCTGTTGGCGTTGGCGCAGACGACATGGCGGCCGTTGGGGGAGACGGCGAGGCCGGAGGCATGGAGCCCGGCGGGCAGCTCGCGCGTGGTCCCGGTGGCAAGGTCGATGACGGAGACGGAGCCGTCGTTGGCGACGTGGCGGACGGGATCGACGCGCACCTCTGTGCCGCGCCCGGCGGGGCCGACGGGGTCGTTGGGGCCGGGGATGCGGCCGGCCCAGTTGGAGACGTAGGCGCGGCCGCGGACGATGCGGACGTCGTAGGGGAGGGCGCCGGTCTGGAAGGTGCGGAGGACGCGGCCGTTGGCGGCGTCGAGTTCGAGGAGTTGGTTGGAGAGGTTGCCGCACACGTAGAGGCGGGCGCCGTCGGGCGAGAGGGCGAGGCCGGAGGGAATCTCGGGCTTGCGGCGCGGGGCGTTGGCCTCCGGCAGCACGAACGCTCCCAGCCCGGACACGCCGCCGTCGGGCGCGACCCCGAACACCTTGATGCTGCCGTTGACGTTGGAGAGGTACACGCGTCGGCCGTCGGGGGAGAACACCATGCCGGTGAAGCTGACCTGGCCGGAGGTGTCGGGCGCGAGGATGTTGGGGGATACGACGTCGGAGCCGGGCTCGCGCTTGTCGTTGGGCATGGGGACGCGCTGGCGGATGGCGCCGTCGGCGGGGTCGAGCACGAGCAACTCGCTGGTCTTGCCGGTGACGAGGAGGAGGCGGCCGTCCGGAGAGAGGGCGATGGCCTGGGGACGGAGGCCGGGCAGGTCGATGAAGCGTCCGGCCGGCGTGATGCGCTGGTTGACGGGAAGGACGGCGTTGGGCCCGGCGCGTCCGACGCGTTCGGTGTTGGGCTTTGGGGAGGCGAGGGAAGGGCTCAATTCCGCGCAACCGCTGGCGAGCCAAAGGCCGGCCACGGCGGCGCCTGAGGCCGCGCTCTTGGAAGCGGTCCAGGTCCAGTTTCGTGACATGGGGGAGAGAGTGCCGTCGAGCATGGGAGCGGCGGCAAACCAAAAGGTGGCATCCCCCCGTGCCCATTGGGTGAAGGAACGACGGGCGGGACCGTGTCGCGTCCGACGCGTCTTGTCGTTGGGTGCCCGTTGGTTGGAATCGTTGACTTCATGCGCTGGATGAATGTGGGCGGGTGGCGGCCCAAATTCCCGGGCGTGTCATGGGTCCGGGTGCTTGACTTCGGAGGGGTGCCATGCGATTCCGGGCGGGCGAATGAGCGTGCGCAGGACCGTGTGTCGTGCGCGGCGGCTTTTTTTGACGGGCAAAAGGGTCGCTCACCGTCATCATGCGGCCCGGCCCTGGCAGAGGGGCGCGCAATTTTTAAGAATCAACCCGTAAGGTTAGTCAGGACAAACGAGTTACCATGAAGATGAGGATGCAATCTGGCCTTGGATGGGGCATTGCGGCGTTTCTTGCCCTGTCCGCCGCATTGTCGGCCCAGGCGCAAAAGGTCGCCGACCGCGACATGCGCACGCGCGGCCGCCAAAACTATGATGTCGTGGTGGGCGACGTGTACACGGGCCGCTCGCCCTACTTCCGCGGCACCGAGCCTCAGGTCGCCCAGGCCAAGCCAGCCGCCCCGGCGAAGCCTGCCGTGCCGTGCAGCACCGCCACGACTGGCTTGGTGAGCCTCGGCAAGACCGCCCCCTCGGATGCATCCCTTGGCGAGCCGTTCACCTACGAGCTCAAGGCGCTCGCCTCCGGCTGCGCGGGCAACGTCGTCGTCACGGACACCCTTCCCGAGGGCGTCAGCTTGGTGAGCAGCCAACCCGAGGCTTCCGTCAATGGTCGCAACCTGACGTGGAACCTCGGCAACCTCGACGCCGGCGAGAGCAAGACCATCAAGGTCACCGTAAAGCCCGAGAAGGAGGGAACCCTCACGAGCTGCGCCACGATCAAGGCCGACCCCCGCGTCTGCTCCCAGACCGTCGTGGGCAAGCCCCAGTTGGCCATCGACAAGACCGGGCCTGAAATCGCCCAGCTCGGTGCCGACGTGGACTACAACGTGACCGTCAAGAACGTCGGGTCCGCCGTCGCCAAGGGCGTCGTGGTCACCGACAAGGTCCCGGCTGGCCTCGGTGGCGGCGAGAAGACCTTCCAGGT
Organism: Verrucomicrobiota bacterium; assembly: GCA_046090125.1. Classification (GTDB taxonomy): domain Bacteria; phylum Verrucomicrobiota; class Verrucomicrobiia; order Limisphaerales; family UBA9464; genus UBA6176. The sequence goes on along the minus strand of JBJSZF010000143.1, from coordinate 4,323 downwards.
GGGTGACCTTGCTCCCGGCCAGGCCCGCACCATCCCCGTCAAGGCCAAGGCTGCCGAGCGTGGCCGCCATTGCAACGTCGCCGTCGCCTCCTCGTCCAATGCCGGCACCGTCCAAGACGATGCCTGCACCACCGTCGTGAAGCCCGGCCTCAAGCTGGCCAAGTCCGGCGATGACAAGCGGTTCATCAACAAGCAGGCCTCCTACAAGATCGTCGCCTCCAACACCGGCGACACCGAGTTGACGGGCGTCGTCGTCACCGACACCGCGCCGCCGCAGACCAAGATCGTGAGCGCTCCGGGCGCCTCCGTCGCGGGCAACACCGCCACGTGGAATGTCGGCTCGCTCAAGCCCGGCGATAAGAAGGAGTTCGCCGTGGTGTTGACCTCCACGCAGGCCGGTCGCTGGTGCAACGTAGCCTCCATCAACTCCACCCAGGGCCTTCGCGAAACCGCCGAGGCTTGCACGACCTGGATCGGCGTTTCCGCCGTCCTCGTCGAGGTGGTCGATGACCCCGATCCCATCCAGATCGGCGAGTCCACCACGTACACCATCCGCATCACCAACCAAGGCAATGCCGACCTGACCAACATCAAGTCGTCCGCCGAGTTCAAGGCCGAGGTCACCCCGGTCTCCTCGCAGGGCGGAACGGTCTCGGGCAAGAGCGTGAGCTTCCCGACGATCCCGCGCTTGGGTGCCAAGCAGGCCGTTACCTACACGATCACGGCCAAGGGCGCCGGCGAGGGCGACCATCGCCTGATCGTGAAGGTTCAGCCTGACGGTTGGGAGGCCCCGGTCACCGAGGAAGAGTCCACCCGAGTGTACTAGCCTCCATCCCAAGGCTTCCTCTCGAAGCCTCGCAAGGGCCGCCTCCAAGCCGGGGGCGGCCCTTTTTGCACTCCCCGACGTTTTCGGTGGGGGACCGGGGGGCACGACGTGAGCATGCGGTCATCCTGGAAACGGCAGTTGGGCACTTGTAGGCCGCGTGCCCTCACGCGGCGATGGTGATGCCGCGTGCCCGGTGCGCCGGGTCAGGGGATCCGGCCTACAGCCGAACGTAGCCCAACACAACCTCACCCGCAGGGTGAGCCCTTCGATCCCTGTCCATGAGCCCATCCGATCCGAAGGGAAGGCCCTTTCCTGATTTGGGAACCCACTTCGACTGACGTTTCTGGGTTCCATCAACCAGGGAAGGCCTCGCATCCCCGACGACTACGAGACCGTTGGAACCCGCTGAAAGCCTCGAAGAACCGGACTTCCTCCCATGCGCCCCCGGAGAGAGTCACCCGGGCTTCCACCTATCCCTCGATGGCGGAGCGCATGGCGGCGAAGTAGTCGTCGCCGGAGCCCGACTCGACGGGTTCGCCGCCGCCGCCCTCGGCATTCTCGATGCAGTCATCGGGAAGCTCCTTGAGGAAGCTGGACGGATGGCACGGGAGAAGTTGCCCGTATTTCCGGCGGGCGGCGCAATGGCTGATCCGGAGGGATTCCTGCGCGCGGGTGATCGCCACGTAAAACAGGCGACGTTCCTCGTCGAGGGTTCCTTCCACCTTGCTTCGCGAATGCGGCAGCAACCCCTCCTCCGCGCCCACGACCTGGACGTTGCCGAACTCCAGGCCCTTGGCCGCATGCATGGTGATCAGGGTGACTTGGTCGCCGACGTCGTCCTTCTCGGATTCGCGGTCCGAGTCGAGCGTCACCTCCGAAAGGAACTCGTTGAGTCGTTCCATGGGGGTGCCGTCGTAGGAGGGCGGCGGGCGCGGCATGGCCGGCCGCGGGGCCGGCGGGTCCTCGGAGGCCAGCCGCATGGGCTCGAGACCGGCGGCCTCGGCCAAGGATGGACCCTTGGACGCCGTGGCGGCGGCGAGGAACGGGCGGACGTCGCCGCCGTCGAGGGCTGCGACCAGTTCCATGACGTTGCGCACGCGGTTGTCAGCGACCTCCGGGTCCTTTTCCGAACGGCGCAGGTCGTCGAGGTAGCCCGTTTCTCGAAGCCAACCGTCGGCCCATTCCGACAACGAAATGCGGCCCAGCCCGAGCACGGGCTGCCGAGTGCGCTCGACGAAGGCATGGAACGAGCGAATGGCATCCGCCGTGCGGGGCTGGAAGGACCCGAGCACGTCCGTGTGCCGGAGGATCGTCCAGACGCTGGTCTTGCGGTCGGAGCTGAGCCCGAGCAACCGCTCCATGGTGACGTCCGTGAGGCCCCGGGCCGGCGTGTTGGCGATGCGAAGCAGGCTTACGTCGTCCTCCGGGTTCACGAAGGTCTTGATGTACGCCAGGAAGTCCCGGATCTCGCGCCGGTCAAAGAAGGACTGGCCGCCGATGAGCCGGTAGCGAATGCGGCGCTTGCGGAGGGCGGTCTCGATGGGCCGGGCCTGGAGGTTGGTGCGAAAAAGAATGGCCTGCTGGCCCCACGGAATCCTCCGGCCAGCCCGGTCAAACTCGATGTTGTCCGCCACGGTCCCCGCCTCCTCCTCGTCGTCCTTGAAGGCGTGGACGACGATCTTGGGGCCGGCGCCCTTGGCGGACCAAAGGTTCTTGCCGCGGCGCCGGGCGTTGTTGCGGATGACGGCGTTGGCGGCCTTGAGGATGGTGTTGGTGGAGCGGTAGTTCTGCTCGAGCTTGATGACCTTCACCTCCGGATAGTGCCGCTCGAGGTCCAGGATGTTGGCGATCTCCGCGCCGCGCCATCCGTAGATGGATTGGTCGTCGTCGCCCACGACGCAGAGGTTTCGGGACTCGCGCGCGAGCGCGTGGACCAGCTCGAACTGGCTGCCGTTGGTGTCCTGGTACTCGTCCACCATCACGTAGCGCCAGCGGCGGCGGCAGGCCTCCAGCGCGTCGGGATGCTCCCGGAACAACTGCAGGGCCAGCAGGATCAAGTCGTCGAAGTCCACCGCGTTGGCGGCACGCAGCGCGGACTCGTAGCGACGCCGCACATGCTGGGCCAGCGCCAGCGCGGACTCGTCCCCGAACACCGGAGCACCCGGGGCGGCGTTCTTGAGCTTGGACAACATCGACAGGACGGCGTGGGGATCCGTCTTCTCGCCCTTCGCCGAGATGGCGCTCAGGACCTTCTTCATGGCGGCCACCTGGTCGCCCTCGTCGTAGATGACGAAGTTCTTCTTGTAGCCCAGCCGCTCGATGTGTTGCCGCAGGATGCGAACGCACAGGGAGTGAAAGGTGCAGACGGTCGGTCGCGCGTCGAAGGGATCCTCCGGCTCGGAGCGGTCGCCACGACGTCGCTTGGGACGCGGGATCATCTCGTGGATGCGGTCGGCCATCTCGCGCGCGGCCTTGTTGGTAAAGGTCACTGCCAGCACCTGCCCGGGCGGGACGCCGCGTCCCATCATGTGCGCGATGCGGCACGTCAACGTCCGGGTCTTGCCCGTGCCCGCCCCCGCGAGGATCAGCACCGGCCCCTCGAACGTCACCACCGCCTCCCGTTGCTCGGGATTCAACGACCCCAGGTCGAACGCCATGCGGCCGCGAAGTCTCCGGACCCCCGCCCCCGAGGCAAGGGAGGATTCGAGTCCCGCGCCTGGCACCCGCACCGATCCAAGGGGCGGGCGATGATGCAAGCCCGATCCATGCTCGTGGGAGCCGGGCAGCCAATCCCCCTTGCATCCAGCCAGGCTGCAACCAGGCATTTCGGACGGACGCCCTCGGTGCTCTCGAGGGGCGTTCGGGGAGGGAGGGTGGCGCGCTGTGTGGGCCGATAGCGGGCTGGAACAACCCAACTCAGGCGGTAACCCGGCGCAGCCACGGCTTTCGTGCGCACAGGTGCATGGAACGGTTGCTGTGCCACAGCCTTGTGCGCCTACCTGGGCCGGAGGTGTCCCCCAAAAACTTCTGCTGAACAGGCCTGCGTCGGCACGCAACCCGCCGACCCGGACCCCATGGCTACGCGGCCTGCGTCGACCAACCAGCAGGTTCGCAGTTCCATTCGTGTCCGCCCGTGCTGTTCGTCCTTGTCCCGCCATCGCGGGAGGACCTTTGTTCGCCCGTGACTCCTCGTGTTTACCAATGCCACGCGGCGGAACACGAGCCATCTCTGGGACACCCCGCTAGGCGGCGCCCTTCGCCAACAGCCGGATGGCCTCGACGGTGCCCCGAGCCATCGCGACGTCGGTGTGGCGCTCTCGGACGGCGGCGCGTCCGGCCGCCCCAAAATCCCGGAGGCGTTCCGGGTGTTGAAGCAGGTGGCGCAGGGCCGCCGCCAACGCCGTCGGCGTGGGGTCGCCAAACAACGTCCCGCCACCCGTCCCCTGCACGATTTCCGGATAGGGTCCCACCGACGGCTGGACGACGGGCGTGCCAGC
>JBJSZF010000142.1:0-2795 GCA_046090125.1 Verrucomicrobiota bacterium | reverse complement strand
CGACCGCACGATACGCCGCAACGACCGCACGACACGCCGCAACGACCGCACGACACGCCGCAACGACCGCACGACGCGCCGCAACGACCGCACGACGCGCCGCAACGACCGCACGACGCGCCGCAACAACCGCACGATGCGCCGCAACGACCGCACGATGCGCCGCAACGACCGCACGATGCGCCGCAACGAGGGTCTTCCCCTCGGCATCATGGGGCGAGACAACCCCGACTCCTTCGTTCATTGGGTCGGCTAGCGGCCGCCGCGGAACAAGGATTGACGCTGGCGCGGCTTCCGGTTGGAGTTTTTGCCCATGAAGAACGTTCTTGCCGTCGTCCTGATCGCCATGGCTGCCATGGGCGGCGCGGGCTGTTACAAGACCCAGGAGGGTGGCTACCGGGCGGGCGTGCCCTTCTCGAAGGACACCATCGAGAGCCGCTACGAGCGGCCCGTCGCGCAAGTCTTCCAGGCTGCCAAGGCCACGTTGGCCTACAATGGCGCGCTGCTGGGCGAGGTGGCGTCCACCAAGGCCGAGGGCTCCGCCCAGACCCTGACGGGGCGCGTGAACGGCCGTTCCATTTGGGTGAGCGTGGACGAGGTCGAGCCCCGGATCACGCGCGTGCTGGTGCAGGCCCGCAAGACCGGCGGGCTCGGGGACGTGGACCTCGCCGCCGAGATCGACAAGCAGATCGCCCTGCGCCTCCGCTAGGCGTCCGGGCCGACGGACCTTCCGGAGCCGTGGCAACAACGGACGACCTGGTCCCGCGTTTCATGGCGCACCTTGCGACCGAGCGCGGCTGCTCGCCCCGCACGGCCCGCAACTACTCCCATGCGCTTCGGGAGTTCTCCGCATGGCACCAAGGGATGCATGGCACGCCCCCTTCGTGGCCGTCCGTCCAGCGCGACGACCTGCGCCTCTTTCTCCGGCACCTCGGCCGCCGCGAGCTGGAGCCCGCCACCTTGGCGCTCCACTTCAGCGCCCTGCGGACGTTTTATCGTTGGCTCCTGCGCGAGGGACTCGTGGCCACCAGTCCCGTGCGAGGCCTGCGGTTGCCGCGAGTTCGACGTGGCCTTCCCCGGTTTGTTCCCGAGGCCGACATGCCCCGGCTCCTCACGGCTCCGCTGCGGGAATGGGAGCGGCTCCGCGCATCCTCCGTGAAGTTGGATGAAGCCGGGCAGGCCGACCGGGCGGCCCTGCTGCGCGACGCCGCCCTGCTGGAACTCCTGTACTCCTGCGGCCTTCGGATCAGCGAGGCCTGCGGCCTGAAGGTCGCGGGCGTGGACGTCGCCGGGCGCCGCGTGCGCGTCCTCGGGAAGGGCAACAAGGAACGCGAGGTGCCCGTGGGCGAGCCCGCCATCCATGCATTGGAGCGCTATTGGACGGAAGCCCGGCACCCGCGCGATCCTGCGAGCCCGGCCTTCCTGGCCAAGCTGGGAGCGTTCAAGGCCGTGGCGCCTGGCGAGATACAACGACGCCTGAAGGGATACCTGGCCGCCGCCGGCCTCGATCCCAACCTCACGCCGCACAAGCTCCGGCACAGCTTCGCCACGCACCTTCTGGACCATGGCGCGGACCTACGTTCCGTGCAGGAGTTGCTGGGGCACGCCCGGCTGCAGACCACCGAGGTGTACACCCACGTGACGGCGGCCCGCTTGAAGGCCGTGTACGACGCCGCCCATCCCCGGGCGTGACGGATGCGGGAGGAAGGGGGCTCCTACGACATCCCGCCCAGCCTGCGCAGGGTCAGCCGGGCCACGCGCATGCCGTCGAGGTCCTCCACGAGCAACTCGTGCCCGGCCACCTCCACGCGTCCGCCGCGCCTCGGGAACCCGCCCAATTGCTGCGTGATCCACCCGCCCACCGTCGTCACGTCCGTCCCCTCCACCGCCTCGCCCACCAGCTCCGACAACTCAAACAACGGCAATGTCCCCTCGAGGTCCCACGACCCGTCCGAGCGCCGCGACATGCGGGGCTTCTCGTGGTCGAACTCGTCCTGGATTTGCCCCACGAGCTCCTCCAGCACGTTCTCCAGCGTCACCAACCCGAGCGTGCCGCCGAACTCGTCCACCACCACGGCCAGGTGCGTCTTCCGTTCCAGGAACAGCCGCAGCAACGTCTCGAGCCGCGCCGTCGGGGGCACGTAGAGCAACGGCCGCGCCAGCGGCACCAGGTCCAGCCCCGTCCGCGCCCGGTCCCGCGCCGCCACCAGGTCCTTGAAGTGCACGACGCCGCGCGTCCGGTCCACGTCCCCGTCCTCCGCCAGCGGGAACCGCGAGTAGCGCGACCGTTCCGCCGTCCGCAGCAGGTCCTGCATGGGGTGCCGGTCGTTGAGCACCACGACGTCCCGCCGTGGCGTCATCACCTCGCGCACCACCCGGCGCTTGAGGTCGAAGGCGTTCAACACGAGGTCGCGCGCCAGGCCGGAGTCGCCGTCGGCAGTGCCACGCGCGGCCAGCATGAGGCGCAGCTCCTCCTCCGAGTGCTCGCCCTCGTGCCCGCCGCTGGCATGGATGCCCAGCCATGCCAGCACCCGGAGCGAGGCCACGTTGAGGAACCAGATGGCCGGGTACGACATCCAGTAGAAAGCCTGCAAGGGGAACGTGGACCACAGCGACGTGGGCAATGGCCGCTTGATGGCGATGAACTTCGGGGCCTGCTCGCCCACGACGATGTGCAGGAAGGTGATGAGCGCATATCCCACGACGAAGGATACGGCATTGCGGGCCCGCTCGGAGCCGACGCCGGCCCATGCCATCAACGTCTCCAGCATCGATGCGAACGCCGGCTCTCCGAT
>JBJSZF010000141.1:0-1320 GCA_046090125.1 Verrucomicrobiota bacterium | reverse complement strand
GCCCTTGTCGAGCAGGTGGGTCGCGCCGTCGTCGGCCAACGCGACGTCATCGACAACGTCCTCCTCACGCTGTTCGCCGGAGGCCACACCCTCATCACCGGCGTCCCTGGCCTCGCCAAAACCCTCCTCGTGCGCTCGCTCGGGCGCGCCCTCGACCTCGCCTTCAGCCGGATCCAGTTCACGCCCGACCTCATGCCCAGCGACATCACGGGCACGGACGTGCTGGAGGAGGACGTGGACACCGGCCGTCGCCGTGCCGTTTTCCTCCCGGGCCCCGTCTTCGCCAACCTCGTGCTGGCCGACGAAATCAACCGGACGCCCCCCAAGACCCAGGCCGCCATGCTCGAGACGATGCAGGAACGCCAGGTCACCGTCGGGACCAAGACCTATCCGTTGCCCCGCCCGTTCCATGTCTTCGCCACCCAGAATCCTATCGAGCAGGAGGGTACCTACGTCTTGCCCGAGGCCCAGGCCGACCGGTTCATGTTCTGCATCCTGACCACCTACCCCACCCGGGCGGAGGAGGAGTTGGTGGTGCGCAACACCACGGGCAACGACGTGGCCGACATGAAGCCCGTGCTCGACGGCCCCGCGCTCCTCGACATCCAGCGCCTCGTCCGCGCCCTGCCCGCCAGCGACGACGTCATCCGCCACGCCGTGCGCCTCGTCGGCCGCACCCGGCCCGAGGACGAGTCCGCCCCCGAGTACGTCCGCGAGTTCGTCCGCTGGGGAGCCAGCCCGCGCGCCTCGCAGTTCCTGGTCCTCGCCGCCAAGGCCCGCGCCGCGTCGCTCGGTCGCCTCTGCGCGGACTTCGACGACGTCGCCCAGGTCGCGCGCCAAGTCCTCCGCCACCGCGTCCTCCCCAACTTCAACGCCCGCGCCCAAAAGGTGTCCGTGGAATCGCTCCTCGACCGCCTGCTGGCGGACACGCGCCCCGGAGTCCAATAACGGGAGCCCAAGCCCGCGCGCGCCATGCTCCTCGAGGTCCCCTTCATCGACGACCTGCCGTTGCTCTCGCGCATCGTCGTCGAGGGCTTCCTCGACGGCCTCCACCGAAGCCCCTTCCTCGGCTACTCCAGCGAGTTCGCCGCGTACCGTCCCTACGCCCCCGGCGACAACCTTCGCCACCTCGACTGGAAGGTCTGGGCCCGCACCGACGCCCTCTACCTCCGCCAGTTCGAGGACGACACCAACCTCCGCTGCCAGATCCTCCTCGATACCTCGGCCTCGATGGACTTCGGCGCCGAAGCCGCCAACAAGTTCCGCTACGCCCGGATCCTCGCCGCCGTCCTCGCCCAGCTCATGGTCCGGCAACGCGAT
>JBJSZF010000140.1:0-1012 GCA_046090125.1 Verrucomicrobiota bacterium | reverse complement strand
CAGTTGGGAGGGAAGTGATGGCGAAGCAGATGCTTCTGCAAGCCGAGGAGTGAGCGAGGCGCGGGCCGATGCGAGGCCCGTAACGAGCGAACGACGAGGGATTTGCAGAAGCAGATCGAGCAAGCGCGACCGACCCAACTGAATCGCTCCGGCCAAGCTTCAGGCCCATGCGCAGCGGCGCCTTTGAAGGCGCTTGCCCCCGCTCGCCGGGCGGACGGGAACTCCCTGCCGCCTGGCGACGCGCCCACACCCCGCTCCCCGCTCCCCGCCTCCCGCTCCCCGCTGGCCACGCCGAGCTTCCCGCGCGGTGCCCAATCCTCGCCCTTGAGGTTGACGCGCCGCCATGGATAGGGTGGAGCCCAGCAAGCGCGTCAAAGATTCCTTTCCTTGTATCCCGCCATGAATTCCACACCCCGGCTCAAGTTGTTCCTGATGATGGTCCTCGAGTTCTTCATCTGGGGCGCCTGGCTCCCGTTGATCTTCGGATACCTGCCCAGCCTGAAGTTCGAGGTGTGGCAGCAACAGGCGATCCTCGCGGCGTTCCCCGTCGCGTCCATCGTCGGCATGTTCTTCAGCAACGAGTTTGCGGACCGGAAGTTTGCGGCGGAGAAGTTCCTCGCCTTCTCGCACCTCGTTGGTGGCCTCGCCATCCTCGGCTGCGGCCTCACGCAGTCCTTCTGGCCGTTCTTCATCCTGATGTCGGTGCACTGCCTGCTGTACGTGCCCACCATCTCGATCACCAACTCCATCGCGTTCGCCAACATGCGGGACCCCGCCAATGAGTTCGGCATCATCCGCATGGGCGGGACCATCGGGTGGATCCTCGCGGCGTGGCCCTTCACGTTCATCTTCGTGGATTGGGACGTGGTGGCGAAGGCCAACACGGCAGGGTTCGTGGACTGGCTGGGCAAGGCCCTTTCGAGCCCGTTGTCAGGTGACGCCGCGAAGGCCGCCACGCGCTGGACCTACATCGTGTCGGGCATCGCGTCGCTGGCCTTGGCGGGCCTGAGCC
>JBJSZF010000139.1:0-1763 GCA_046090125.1 Verrucomicrobiota bacterium | reverse complement strand
TGCCGTCGGCGTCGAGGTCCGTGACGCGGGGAAGCCGCAGGAACTCCCGTTGCGACGCCTCGAAGGTGGCGCCCTTCGGCTTGAGGCCATGGTGGAACACGATCTCGCGTCCCCAGTCGGCGGTGAAAGGGGCGTCGTTCCATGCGGCGGGGAATCCGGGCTCGTCGATCCATGCGGCGCCGCAACCCGAGCCGCCGCCGTAGTCGGCGAGGGGTTGGATAACCTCGTCGTTGAAGTTCTTGAAGAGGCGCGGGTAGCCGTGCTGGGTCATCCCGGAAAAGTGATGGAGGCGGATGTCCCAGCCGCCTCCGTCGTTGGTGTTGTCGCGGGCGATGCCTTCGAGCTCGGGCCCCACGGCGACCTCGAGGATGTTGCGGGTGCCGTCGGCCCAGACCTCGAGGCCGGACCCGTCGGGGCGGAAGCGCACGACGCCACCGCCGCGGAGCTGGAGCTTGCGGCCGTCGGCGCCCACGGCCTCCATGAACCCGAAGTCGCCGATGGCGGCGTAGAGCCAGCCGTCAATCCCGAGGGAGAGGCCGTTGGACGCGTGGTCAGCGGGGCGGTCCTTGAAGGTCCAGCCGATGCCCTTCACGAGCGTCTTGCGTTCCTCGGCGACGCCGTCGCCGTCGCGGTCAAAGAAGACGGAGACGTCGGGCGGGTGCAGGAGGTAAAGGCGGTCATGGTCCCAGACGAGGCCGCGCGGCGAGTCGATGTCCGGGACGAAGGCGCGGACCTCGTCAGCCTGGCCGTCGCGGTTGGTGTCGCGCACGCGGAGGACGCGGCCGAGGTGGGGCTTGCGGTCCAGGGAGCCATTGCCATCGGAGGAGACGTACACGGTGCCGTCGGTGCTGGCGGCGACGAAGACCGGGTAGTTGACGGCGGGCGGCGTGGCGAAGATGGAGAACTCGAAGCCATCGGCGACGCGGACGTCACGGGCGAGGGCGTCGGCCTTGGCCTTGGAGGCGACGGCGGGGATGCGTGCGAGCTCGTCTGGGGTGGGCTGGCGGTCCTTGCTGTTGAAGTCGGCGGCCATGACGACGCACGGCACAACGGGAAGGAGGAGACGGCGAAGCATGGGCGAGGTTGGCCCGTGGAGGGCCAGGGATTCAATCCTTTGGAACGTCTGCGCAGGGCGTTGCCGATGGGTCCGCGTGTGGGTGCGAAAACAACCTCTACGACCTGCGACCGGGACGGCTTCGCGCGTCCTCCGACCCCTGCTACCCGCTACCCGGCGTTGTCCTCGGGGAGGGCGGAGATTTGGAGCATGCGCTCGATGGGCAGGCGTGCTCGTTCAAGGATGTATGGGGGTAGCTCGATGCGGGGATGGAGGTTTTGCATGCAGGCGAGGAGCTTCTCGAGGGTGTTCATCTTCATGAAGCGGCACTCGTTGCAGCGGCAATTCTCGGTGGGGGCGGGAATGAAGAGCTTGCCGGGGCATTCCTTGCGGAGCCGATGCAACATGCCGGCCTCGGTGGCGATGATGAAGGCGGGCGCGGAGGACTTGCGGCACCACGAGACCATCTTCTCGGTGGAGCAGACCTCGTCGGCGAGCATGCGGACCGCGCGGGTGCACTCGGGGTGGGCGACGAGGGGGGCGCCGGGGTGCTCTTGGCGGATGCGGGTAATGGCGGCGTGGGTCCACTCGACGTGGACGTAGCAGTTGCCCTTCCAAAGGGTCATGGGGCGTCCTGTCTGCTCGGTCACCCAGGCGCCGAGGTTTTCGTCGGGGACAAAGAGAAGGTCCCGGTCCTTGGGGGAATGGC
>JBJSZF010000138.1:0-8701 GCA_046090125.1 Verrucomicrobiota bacterium | reverse complement strand
CCGCCGCGCTGTCCGCCGCGCTGTCCACCGCCACCACCGCCACCACCGCCACCACCGCCACCACCGCCACCACCGCCGCCACCACCGCCACCGCCACCACCGCCACCGCCACCACCGCCACCACCGCCGCCGCCGCCCCGTCCACCCTGATGGCGATGACCGCCATGGTGCCGGTGCCCGTCATGGCGATGGCCACCGCCACCGCCACCGCCACCACCCCCTCCGCCACCTTGCGGACGACGGTCACGGTCGCGGTCGCGGTTGTCGCGGCTGTCTCGGGCGTCCCCGACGCGGTCGCTTCCACGATCCCTCACGTCACGCGTGTCTCGTGAATCCCCAACGCGATCCCTTGCATCCCGATCTCGGTCCCGGTCCCGATCGTCGCGCACGTCCGAGGGGCGGTCGCGGTCACGGTCCCGGTCGTCACGCGGGGCCGCCGGCCGGTCACGATCCCGGTCACGGTCGTCGCGCGGGGCCAGGGAACGGTCACGGTCACGGTCGTCGCGAGGGGCCACCGAGCGATCCCGGTCGCGGTCCCGGTCGTCGCGCGGGGCCACCGAGCGGTCTCGGTCGAGATCCCGGTCGCGGTCATCACGCGGATCCGGGGCGCGGTCCCGAACGTCGCGGCTGCGGTCGCGATCCCGATCGCGGTCGTCGCGGGCAGGCTCGGCAGGCCGGGGAGCGTCTGAACTCCTAGGCCGGTCGTCGCGGTCGCGATCATCACGCGGGCGATCGTCACGCGGCCGGTAATCTCGGTCGCGGTCACCCTCGCGTTCGCGGGGCCGATCGGGATAACGGTCCCGGTCCCGGTCTTGGGAACGGTCTCGTGGGGCGTTGGTGGCGGGGTCTCCGGGGTTCCCGGGACCTTGGGCGCCCTGAGACTGGCTCGGCGCGGTGTTCTCGTTGCTCATGACAATTACGGACTTGGTAGGCGCCGGAAGAGCCCGAACCCAAAAAGGCGGCGAAACGCTAGGCGGGGCCGCGGGAACAAAGACTTGGGGAAGCCGTCCTCCGGGACAGAAGCCCGGGGCGGTCGAACTATCGGCTGGGATCTCCCTACACTGATGGTCTCCGATCCGCAACGATTTTTCTTGGCCCATTGCTTGTCGAATCCATGAACGATCCGAATGGAGCGGCGGGAATGGCCACTCCCACAGGGATGCCCGTCCTGCGGACACCAGCTCGCGCCATGGGGTCATTTCGGCGGGAAATCCTTCAGGATCCTGCTGCTTTTCCTTGGTGACCTGTTTGAAACCATCCGAGGTGCTCCGGGCTCGCAACCAACAATTGTTCCCCACCCGGCCGACCCTGTCCTGAGAAGATCGTTCTTTGCCACCCATGAGGCCGCCTGGCTCGCTGGCGCAAGCCAGCAACGCCCGGTTGGTTCCCGAAGTGGGGGTTGCGGTTGCTTCGCCCTGGGACTGAGTTGTTGGGCACACGGCCCGTTTGTCGCAACCCGCGCTTCGGTTCCCGGAGTCCTTTCTCGCACCCGCCCGACGTCCGAAGGAGGCGACGACGTTGCGGGGCCGGGGCAAAACCCGGTGGAAAGCGTGGCCCAACCCGGATAGGGTCCGCCGATGCAAGCATCCGTTCCGACGGCTTCCTGGATTCTCTTGATTGCGGCGCTGGCGGACGTCCACGCGGGCAACTGGCCGTCTTGGCGCGGCCCGTCCGGCAACCAAGTTTCCGCCGAGACGCGTTTCCCGCTTCGTTGGTCATGGTCCGAGAAGGGAGGGGCCAGCAACATTTTGTGGCGCACCGAGCTGCCGGAGCCCGGCAACTCGAGCCCCATCGTGTGGGGCGACCGCATCTTCCTCACGCAGGCGCGCGAGGATGGCGCGCGCCGCAACCTGATGTGCTTTGACCGGCGCACGGGACGCCTCCTGTGGGAGCAGGGCGTCGCCTTCGAGGGACAGGACCCGCGGCATGAAACCAACCCCCATTGCGCCGCGTCGCCCGTGACGGATGGCAAGATGGTGGTCGCCAGCTTCGCGTCGGCGGGCATTGCCGCGTACGACTTCGAGGGCAAGCGGCTGTGGCTCGCCAACCTCGGCCCGCAACGCCACAACTGGGGCCAAGGCTCCTCGCCCGTGCTCCACGGCGACGTCGTCCTTGTGTACCACGGCCCGGGCAAGGACTCCGCGTTGGTCGCCCTCGACAAGGCCACGGGCGTCGCGCGGTGGAAGACCCCCATCCCCGAGGATCAACCGTCCGAACGGTTCGACGGGTTCGCGGGCAAGTCGGACGGAATGCTGGGCTGCTTCAGCACGCCGTTGGTGGTGCGGGTGGCGAAGGGTCCCAACCTGGGCCGCGACGAGGTCATCCTGCCGGCGTCCAACCGGCTGCTTGCCTTCTCCGCCGCGGGCGGCCAGCGCCTGTGGTGGAGCGAGGGCATGAACCCGCTCGTTTATACCTCCGCCAGCTTTGGCGAGGGCAAGGTCCTGGCGATGGGCGGCTACTTTGGCTCCACCATCCTGATCGAGCCCGGCGGCGACGGCGACGTCACCGGCAAGCGCCTGCACTGGGAACGCCGCGCCAAAAAGCATCGCATCGGCTCTCCCATCCTCCTCAACGGCCACGCCTACCTCAGCACCACCGACGGCTTCGCCCAGTGCATCCACCTCGCCAGCGGCAACCTGCTTTGGGAGGAGCGCTTGCCATCCACCGGCGCCGACGGGGCCACGTGGTCCTCCATGACCCTCGCCGGCGACCGTCTCTACGTGGTCAATCGTTCTGGAGACACGATTGTCCTGCGCGCGTCGCCCGTGTTCGAGAAACTGGCGTCCAATCCCGTGGGCGAGTTGTCCAACTCCACCCTTGCCTTGTCGGACGGCCAGGTCTTTCTGCGCACGCACAAGGCCCTCTACGGCATCGGAGAGGGCGCTCCCGCGTCGCGCTAGCCGCCCCACGCATCGCCCCATGCTTGCACTGACCGCCTCCACGGGAGCCGGGCCCGTTTATTGGGCTGCCTTCGCCGGATTCGTCGTCGTCGCCCTGGCGATCGACCTCGGATTGTTCCACCGCACCAGCCGTGAGGTGACCTTCCGGGAGGCCATCGGCTGGACGTCCGTCTGGGCCAGCGCGGCGATGCTGTTCGGGTTTTGGGCCGGGCCACGGCTCGTGCCCGCGTGGACGCCCGCGTGGACCACGTCGTTCGTCACGGGTTACCTCGTCGAGTTGTCCCTCTCGATGGACAACGTCTTCGTCATCGCCCTCATCTTTTCCTACTTCAAGGTGCCCAAGTCCTGGCAACACCGCGTCCTCTTCTGGGGCATCCTCGGCGCGCTGGCCATGCGCGGCGTCATGATCTGGGCCGGAAGCGAGCTGGTGGAACGCTTCCACTTCATCCTGTACCTCATGGGCGCCTTCCTCGTCTTCACCGGGGCCAAGATGGCCCTTTCAGGGGCCGACGACGACGGCTCCTCCCTGGAGGGCAAGGCCGTCGTCCGCCTCGCACGGCGCCTCCTCCCCTTCACCAACGCCTTCGATGGAGAGCGCTTCACCACGCGCGTCGGGGGAGCCCTCCGCTTCACCCCGCTCTTCCTCGTGCTGCTCGTCGTCGAGACCACCGACGTCGTGTTCGCCCTCGACTCGATCCCCGCCATCTTCGGCATCACGTCCGAGCCCTTCCTGATCTTCACGTCCAACGTGTTCGCCATCCTGGGCCTGCGCTCGCTGTACTTCGTGCTGGCAAGCGCCATGGGCTACTTCCGTTACCTCAAGTACGGCCTGTCGCTGGTGCTCGTGCTCATCGGGTCCAAGATGCTTGCCGAAACATGGCTCAAGCGCTGGCTGGGCGATCACCTCACCAACGTCTCCCTCGCCGCCGTCATCACCATCATCTTCGTGTCCATGGCAGCGTCCATGCTCGTGGCCTGGCGCGAACGCCAGGACGCCGGGCGCTCCTAGACCGGCGAACGTGTCGCCCCCAGAACCCTGCCGCCATGCGCTTTCGCTGGGAGACGTCACCGCCCCGTCCGCTGGAATCCCGCCTCCTTCAGCAAGCGTTGGGCGTCCGCGAGCTCACCGCCACATGCCTTCTCGGGCGCGGCCTCGGTGATCCCGTCGAGGCGGCGGCGTTCCTGTCGCCTCGCCTCAAGGACCTCGCCGATCCCCTCCGACTCCCCAACGTCGGCCCCGCGATCCAACGCCTGCTCCAAGCCCGCGCGCGCGGCGAACACCTCACCTTGTTCGGAGACTACGACGTCGATGGCGTCACGTCCCTCGCCCTGCTCACCCAGGTCTTCACCGACCTCGGCTGGTCCGTCTCCCATTACCTCCCGGACCGCTTCAAGGAGGGCTATGGCCTCACGATGGCGGCGGCCCGCAACTGCCACGCCGCCCGGCCCGCCCCCGTCCTGCTCGCCGTCGATTGCGGCTCCACCGCGCGCGAACCCGTCCAATGGCTCGCCTCCCAGGGCGTCGATGTCCTCGTCCTCGACCACCATCAACCTGGCGACGCCCCCGCCGAGCCCGTCGCCCTCGTCAACCCGCAGCTCGGCCAGCACGACCAGGAACTCTGCTCGGCCGGCCTCGCCTTCAAGCTCGCCCATGCCCTCCTCAAGGAAGGCCGTCGCCAGCAATTGCCCGGCTTCGACGCCTACGACCTCCGCCCGCTCCTCGACCTCGTCGCCCTCGGCACCATTGCGGACCTCGTCCCCCTCGTCCGCGAGAACCGCATCCTCGCCACCGTCGGCCTCCAACGCCTCGGCTCCTCCCAACGCCCCGGCATCGTCGCCCTCAAGGAGGTCGCGGGCGTCCCCGACGACGTCCGCGTCGATCACGTCGGGTTCCAGCTCGGCCCACGCCTTAACGCCGCCGGGCGACTCGACTCCGCACGCCGCGCCCTCGACCTCCTCCTCGCTTCCCAGCCCGAGCCCGCACGCGCCCTCGCCCAGGACCTCGACCTCCACAACCGCGAGCGCCAAGCCATCGAACGTACCATGGCCGACGACGCCATCGCGCTCGTCCGGTCCCGGTTCAACCCCGAACGCGACTACGTCATCGTCGAGGGCCACCTCCTCTGGCACGTCGGCGTCGTAGGCATCGTCGCCTCCCGCGTCCTGCGCGAGTTCCACCGGCCCACCCTCATCATCGGGGGCGAGGGAAACGAATGGCGCGGCTCCGGCCGGAGCATCCCGGGCTTCGACCTCGCGGCGGCGCTTCGTGGTTGCGACGACCTGTTGGTCAAGCACGGCGGCCACGCCATGGCGGCCGGCGTCTCCGTCGCCCCGGACCGCCTGGACGACCTCCGCGAGCGCCTCAACCGCATCGCCCGAGCCTCCCTCGCGCCGGACCTCCTGGTGCCGAGCTTGCGCATTGACGCCACCGCACCCCTCTCTTCCCTCGACATCCCGGCCGTGGAGGAACTCGGTCGCCTTGAGCCCTTCGGCCAAGGCAATCCACCGATTCACCTCCTCGTTCCCTCCCTCCGCAACGCGCGTCCGCCTCAAAAAATCGGCAAGGGGCAGCAACATTGGCGCCTCTCCATCACCGACGGGCGCACGTCCACCGACTGCCTCTGGTGGAACGCCGCCGAGAAGCCCGTGCCCACCAGCGACTTCGACCTCGTGGGCGTCCCGTCCATCAACGAGTTCAACGGCCGCAGGTCCGTCCAGTTCAAGCTCCTCGACTGGCGGCCCTCGCAGGCTTCCGCTTGAAAGGGGGGGTGTTGCGCCGACTTGGGCTTCCCCGGATCCGGCCTGAATCGCCCGCAGCCTACCCGCAAGCCTCGGCCGCGATCGCGCGCGCCGCCGCCACGGGGTCCGCCGCCGCGTAAATCGGGCGCCCGACCACGAGCCACGATGCGCCGGCTGCCATCGCCTGCCGGGGACTCAGTGTCCGCCGCTGATCATCGGCCTTCTCGTTCCCCGTCCGGATGCCAGGCGTGACCAACTGCACGTCGGCGGGAAGAAACGACCGCAGCCGCGGCAACTCGAGCGGCGAACACACCAAACCGGGCACGCCCGCGCCCACCGCCAGTCGGGCCAGGTGCTCCACTTGCGCCTCCACGCCCGACGCGACGCCCGTCTCGGCGAGGCTGGCGTCGTCGTGGCTTGTCAGCACGGTCACGCCCAGGACCAGCGGTGCCGGTTGCCCGGATGCGGCGGCCGTCTCGGACGCGCTGGCCACCGCCGCCCGCATCATCGCAGCGCCCCCCGACGCATGGAGCGTCAGCATCTGCACCCCCAACCGCGTCGACGCCGCCACCGCCTTGGCGACCGTGTTGGGGATGTCATGGAACTTCAGGTCGAGGAACACCCCGACGCCGTCCGCACGGAGGGTCCGGACGATGTCCGGCCCGGCGCTGACGAATAGCTCCTTGCCAACCTTGACCGCTCCGACGTGGGGTCCCACGGCCCGGGCGAGGGCGAGCGCCCGGGCGGGATCGGGAATGTCGAGGGCAACGATGACGGGGTTGCGCATGAGAGGGAGAGTCCGGGACAGGCCTGACCAGTGGAAGCGGCAAATCGGCAGGGTCCCCACGTGCAGGGCCACGCCTTGCCCTGCCCCACCCGGAGCCAGCCAAATCCGTCACGATGCATCGCGTGCCATTCCATCCGCTGGCCCGCGCAGCGCTCGGCGGGAAAATGCGGCTTGCCTCGACGGGCATTCGGGTTTTCCGTTGGCATCAAACGATCCCTCCGCGCCTCATCGCGACCCCGATGCGTCCGGAACCTTGCACCGACTTGCTAGCCGAGGGGTGGCATTCCCGGGTGGACATGCCTCCTCCAAGGACGTCGTCAAGGGCTTCGGATGCGCCGCACTGGTTGCGACGAGGCACGGTGGGATTTGATCCCGGCAAGCCGGGTGAAAGCGCGAACACAGCGTCATTCAACGAAGCAACACACCATGAACCTAACCATTGAACAGATTCGCCGTGCGGACGCCGCACGCCGGATGTTGACCATCGGCCTGGGCGCGCACCTGCTCGCCGGGGCCGCCATCGCCCAGGAATCCACCAACGTCGCCCGGCAGACCATCACCGGCACGCGCCTCTCGGCCGCCGAGGTCGAGGGTGCCCTGTCGGTCACGGCCGTGGACACCACGACGCCGATGAACGCCGGCTTCCCGACGATCGGCGACATCCTGCGCGTGAAGCTCCCGCAGCTCGCGGGACCTGGCATCGTCAACGAGGCGTTCGCGAATGGCGGAGACGGCAGCTCAACCATCTCCCTGCGCGGCCTCCCGGCCAATGCCACCCTCGTCCTGGTCAATGGACGCCGTGTTTCGACCGAGGACCTCAACCTGCTCCCCGAGGCTGCCATCGAGCGCATCGACGTCCTCAATGACGGCGCATCCACCATTTACGGCAACGACGCCGTCGCAGGCGTCGTCAACGTGGTCCTGCGTCAAAACTTCAACGGCCTCAGGATTTCCTCCAGCTACGGCAACACGTTCGACACGGACGTCGGCCAGCGCCGGTTCCAACTGCTCTGGGGCACCTCAACCGAGAAGACCTCCGTGATCTTCTCGGCGGACTATTCGGCGGCCAACTCGATGTTCTCCGTGGACCGCGAGCGATCCCGCCCGCTGCCCAACGCCGTGTCGGGCACGTCCAACCCGGGCTTGTTCTCCAACCCCAACCCCGGCGTCGGAAACACGCCGTTGCGCTGGCGCCTGAACGTCACCCCGGGAATGGCCATGGGCCTGACCAACGCCTCGCAGATCCCTGCCGCGTTCAACCCGCTTGCCGTCATCAACACGGCCGGCCTGTCCGCCACCCAGCGCAACGCCGCGCGCGACGCCGAGGAAGCCCGGCTCAACGGGCTGCTCGGACCGAACTCGCCCGTCCAGTACGGACCCAACGCCGTCCTCTTCCCCGGCGGCAATCCTGGGTTCCCCTTCGGCTTCTACACCGTCGTGTACCGCCCCTACGAGCGCTACAACGCCAACGCCTCCATCACCCACAAGATCTTCGACGACCACCTCGAGGTGTTCGCCAACTCGTATTACGTCCGCAACCAGTCGTTCAACCAACTCGCGCCGTCGCCGCTCGCCGGCCAGACGCTCCCCGCCAGCAACTACTGGTACAAGGAGCTCTTCGGAGCCGCCGCCACGGGACCCCTCCGCTTCAGCTACCGTCCCGTCGAGTTCGGGCCCCGCCAAACCTTCACCGACTTCGAGACCTTCCATAACGTCTTCGGCCTCAAGGGCCGCATCAACGAGTCGTCCTGGAAGTGGGAGACCGCCTTTATGTACGACCGCTCCACCGTGGTGGAGCGCCAGACCGGCGGCGTCGTCGGGGCCAACTACGACAAGCTCCTCGCCGACGGCACCCCCGCCGCCTTCAACGTCTTCGGATACACCCCCATCGGCGGCGTGTCCCCGGTCGTCTCCGGCCAAACCCTCTCGACGCTGTCCGGCACGGCGTATTCCTACTCCGCCGACAGCATCTTCCTGGGCGACGCCCACGTGGGCGGCCAGGTGTTTGACCTCCCGGCCGGCGCGGTGGAGGCCACCCTGGGCGGCGAATACCGGCAGGTGAAGGGCTCCTTCGAGCCCGACGTCGCCATCCAAAACGGCCTCATCCGGCCGTTCAACGTCGTGCAACCCCTCATCGCGTCCCGCGACATCCACTCGTTCTTCGGCGAGGTGTCCATCCCGATCCTGAGCATATCAGCTTGACCCCGTTGCGCTCGGCCCAGTCGATGAAGGCCTCGGCGGTCAGTTCGGGACCGTTGTCCAGGCGAATCGCCTC
>JBJSZF010000137.1:0-20875 GCA_046090125.1 Verrucomicrobiota bacterium | reverse complement strand
ACCAACTGCTTCGGCGAGACGTCCATGTAGTCCACCTTCTCAGGCTCGACGTCGATGAAATCGCCCTTGTTCCGGCAAGTGACGCGGTCGGTCGTGAACCTGCCACGATCGTCGATGGGCGCGTTGGCCTGTGCGATCGTGAAGCCCTCCTCGCGATCCCCGGTGAGGTACTCGATCTGCTCCGAAACCCGGCCACCCACAACCTTGCGATAAGGTGTTTCGATGAAGCCGAAGTCGTTGACCCTGGCATAGGTTGCCAGCGATGCGATGAGTCCGATGTTCGGGCCCTCCGGGGTTTCGATCGGGCAAATCCTCCCGTAATGCGATGGGTGGACGTCCCGCACCTCGAATCCCGCGCGATCGCGGCTCAAGCCTCCGGGCCCGAGCGCGGACAGCCGCCGCTTGTGGGTCAATTCAGCCAAGGGATTGATTTGGTCCATGAACTGGCTGAGCTGGGACCGGCCAAAGAAGTCGCGAACAACGGCGGAAAGGGCCTTGGGGTTGATGAGCTTCTGCGGGGTCATCGTGTCCATGGCTTGGTCGAAGAGCGTCATACGCTCCTTCACCAAGCGCTCGGTGCGCGCAAGTCCGACGCGGCACTGGTTGGCCAGCAATTCGCCCACCGTGCGGATGCGTCGGCTGCCAAGGTGATCGATGTCGTCGAGGCTACCCTCACCCTTCTTGAGCTTCAGCAGGTACTTGGTGGCTTCAAGCAGGTCACGCCCCCTGAGGATGCGATCCTCGCCATCATCCTTGAAGCCGAGCTTCTGGTTGATCTTGTAGCGCCCGACGCGGCCGAGGTCATAGCGCTTGGGATCGAAAAACAGTCGCTTGATCAAGGCACGCGCATTTGCAGCCGTTGGCGGGTCCCCGGGGCGCAGGCGGCGGTAAATGTCCTTGAGGGCCTCCTCCGCGTTCTTCGTTGGGTCCTTCTTGAGGCACTTGATGATGATGCCATCGTCCACGGAGGTATCGACAACCCGGATCTTGGCAACACCGAGGTCCGCAATCTGGCGCACCACCGCCTTGGAAAGCGGCTCGAAGGCACGTGCGACCACCAATCCCTTGTCCAAGTCAACCGCGTCCTCGACCAAAACCTTGTTTGAGATATCCTCGAGCTTCTCCGCCTCCCGGACCGGCATTTCCTTGATGCTGTAGAAGAGGTTCAGGATGTCGCTATCCGTGCCCACCTTCTGCGTGTCTGCCTTGGTGTCTGATGCCAGCAGTCGAGCCTCCGGCAGGGTGAATAGAGCCCGGAAGAAGGTCGTGGTTAGGAATTTCCGGCGGCGCTTTTTCCGGTCCAGATAAACATAGAGCAGGTCGCTGGTGTCGAACTGAGCCTCATACCAGGAACCCCGGTCGGGGATGATTCGAAAGGAGTGCAGCATTCGGCCATTCGGGTGCTGGGTCGTCTCAAATGCGATGCCCGGGGATCGATGGAGTTGGCTGACAATCACGCGCTCGGCACCGTTGATCACGAAGGTTCCTTGCGGCGTCATCAAGGGGATCTCACCCATGAACACCTTTTCCTCCTTGGTGACTCGCGCGTCCTCCTTGAGTTGGAACGTCACATAGAGCGGAGCGCCAAAAGTGAGGCCCTCCCGCAGACAGTCAAGCCAGTCCACCTTGGGTGGCTGAATGTCGTAGCTATGAAAGTCCAGGACCGTCTTTCCATCGTAAGACTCGATGGGGAAGACCTCCGTGAAGACGGCCTGCAATCCCAAGTTGCGGCGCTTCGAGGCCGATAGGTCGGCCTGGAGGAACTCCTTGTAGGAATCCAACTGGATTTCAATGAGGTTCGGCGGAGCGATGACTTCCTTGATCTTGCCGAAGTTGACGCGCTCGGTGCTTTTATGTGCCATTGCGACCTCGTAATAATTGACCCGCGCCTTGCGACGGGATTGTGTCCGGTGAAAACGACAATGCGACGGGTTCCGGCGCCGGATGCTTTACTTCAACGCGCCGGGACTCGTCAAACGGTCCTCTTGACCCGGAGGGACGAACTGTATCTCAGGATATTCGATTGCCAAGTGTTCGGCTCAGGGGGCGAGCCCTTGTTCGGCCAAAACGCCGAACAAGGGCGGCCCCGCATGATCGTGGCTACTTGAGTTCAACCTTCCCACCGGCCTCCTCAAGCTTCTTCTTTGCCGCCTCAGCCTCGGCCTTCGGCGCGCCTTCGAGAACCGCCTTCGGCGCGCCTTCAACCAGGGCCTTCGCCTCGGCCAAGCCCAGACCCGCCTTGACCTCGCGGACTGCCTTGATGACGCCAATCTTCTTGTCCGCAGGCACGGATGCAAGGATAACGTCGAACGTATCCTTCACCTCTGCAGCGGGTGCGGCGGCAGCGCCACCGGCGGCGGCACCCGCCGCAGCGACGGCAACCGGTGCTGCGGCCGTCACGCCCCACTTTTCCTCCAGCTTCTTCACCAAGTCGGCTGCCTCGAGGACGGTCAGCTTGCTCAGTTCCTCAACCAATGTATTGATGTCTGCCATAACGTTTCTTCCTGTCGTCTCGTCGGCGAGGAGGCGCCCCCGCATTGGTCCACCGCCCGTGAACCGACGATTTACCTTTTTTTGTTGTTCAATTCCATGCCCCACATGGGGATGGACAAAGTGTCAGGTCGAGGCGTGCTAGGCCTTGTCGGCCTTCGCCTTGATAACCCGGGCCACTTGGCTGCCCGGAGTGTTGATGAGGGCCGCCAATTTCTGGGCGGGAGCCTTGAGCACCCCAAGCAACTTTGCTTGCAGCTCGGGAAGGGGCGGCAGCTCGGCGATTGCCCGGATCTCATCTGCCTTCAACGCCTTGGAACCAAGATACCCAAATTGGAGCTTGGGCTTCTCGAACTCGGCTTGATACGTCTTCAAGACCTTCGCGGCAGACGCAATGTCCCTTTGTCCGCTGACCACGGCGACTTGGCCAACCAGGCTATTGCCTAGGTCTGCAACCCCAGCCTCCTTCGCGGCGATCCGGAACAAGGTGTTCTTCACGACGTGGGCCTCGGCTCCGGCGCCCCTGAGTCGCTTTCGCAGCTCGGAGAACTGGGCAACAGAGAGCCCGCGATAGTCCACCACGATAAAGAAGGGTGATTGCGAAAGACGGGCAACGTACTCCGCAGATATGAACTTTTTTTCGACGCGCATGGTGATTCTTGGTTAGGCGTTGGCGAACTCCCGAGTGTCGAGCCGAATCCCTGGGCTCATGGTCAATGAAAGGGTAATGGAGCGCACAAATGTTCCCTTGGCGCTGGACGGGCGCGCCTTCTGAACGGCCTCGATCACGGCCCGCGCATTCTCGATCACCTGGTCAGGCGTGAAGCTCGCCTTCCCAATGGCAACGTGGACGTTGGCAGCCTTGTCAATCTTGAACTCAACGCGGCCTGCCTTGACCTCACGAACGGCCTTGGCCGTGTCTTCCGTCACCGTTCCGGTCTTGGGGTTGGGCATCAACCCGCGGGGACCGAGCACCTTGCCCAGTTTTCGGACCTCGGTCATCGCTTCCGGCGTGGCAATTGCCACGTCAAAATCCGACCATCCCTCGTTGCACTTGCGGATCATGTCGTCGAACCCCACGAACTCGGCACCCGCCGCCTTGGCTGCCTCGGCGGCAGCACCCGGCTTTGCGAAAACGAGGACCCGAACGACCTTCCCGGACCCATGGGGGAGCGGGACTGTTCCGCGGACCATTTGATCCGACTGCTTCGGGTCTACGCCGAGCTGAAAGGCTAGGTCGATGCTTTCTACGAACTTGGCCTTTGGAAAGCGGCCGAGAATCTCGACGCCTTCCTTGAGGCCATAGGTCTTGTCCGGGGCAACGAGTGCCGCTGCCTTCTTGTATCGCTTGCTTGGCATGTATTAATGCGGTCCATGCGGATGGTTTTGACCCATCCTCCCGCGGGTTTGTTGTTGGTTTAAAATAAACAGCGAGCCCCTGAACCGGATGGCTTCATCCGACGACGTCAATTCCCATGCTTCGGGCGGTTCCCGACACCATCCGAACGGCTGCTTCCTCGCTGTTGGCATTCAGGTCTGCACCCTTGAGCTTTACGATCTCAAGTACTTGCTTGCGCGTCACCTTCCCTACCTTGTCCTTGTGGGGGATCTTGGAGCCAGACGCAACGCCGGCCGCCTTTTTCAAGAGGATCGACGCCGGGGGGGACTTGAGGATGAAGGTGAAAGACTTGTCTTGGTAAACGCTGATGATGACGGGTATGACCAAGCCGGCCTTGTCCTTGGTGGCGGCGTTGAATTCCTTGCAAAACGCCATGATGTTGATCCCTTGGGATCCCAGCGCCGGGCCGACTGGGGGGGCAGGATTTGCCTGGCCTGCGGCAATTTGGAGCTTTACCTCGCCCGTCTTTTTCTTCGCCATAACTATTTTTGCTACTTGGGCGACCGCATGGGGCACCCGATTGTTTAAGATTAGTTGCTAAAGGGTGATGCTAGGCCTTCTCCACCTGCCAATACTCCAATTCAACCGGCGTCTTCCTGCCGAAGATGTCCACGGTGACCTTCAGCTTGCCCTTGTCCGGCTCCACCTCCTCGATGACGCCGCTGAAGTTAAGGAAGGGCCCATCATTGATCTTGACCGTTTCCCCCAAGTCAAAGGCAACCTTCGGCCTCTCGACATCCTCGCTGTCGAGTACCTGGGCCTTGATGGTGACAATTTCCTCCTCAGTCACCTCCATGGGTCGCTCGCCTCCAACGAAGCCAATGACTCCCTGGATGTCCTTGATGAAGTACCAAGGCCTCTCCAACGGCCGTAAGTTGTCATCAAGGAGGACCATGTCGATGTAAACGTACCCAGGGTGCAGCTTGCGATTGGTGACCGTCTTCTTTCCCCCGCGAACCTCGACAACCTTTTCCATGGGAACCAAGACCTCGCGGATATAGGGTTCCATTTCGTCGGTCTTGAGCCGACGCTGGATGCTATCCCGCACCTTTTGCTCTTGTCCGGCCAAGCAATGGAGGGCGTACCAGCGATGCTTCATGGTTAGGCTTAATTGAGGGACTGGAAGGATTCCTAGGCAAGAGCCTCGGTGGTGCCCTCTACAGCAGGGAACGCACCAACTTTAGGATCGTGTAGTCAGATCCGACGGTAAATAGACCCAGTCCTAGAATGACGAGGAAGACGAGGACGGTGGAATTCCAAAGCTCGTCTCGGGTGGGCCAGTTGCACTTCCTCAGTTCCTCCCGGGTTTCGTCGAGATAGGTTGCAATCTTGCCAATCCACCCTGCGCGCCACGCTAGGCCGAAGGCCCCGAGGACCACGGCGCTCCAGATGGCCAGCTTTAAGTAAAATCCTGTATTCACGTTTTCATGGCGGAGGGGGAGGGATTCGAACCCCCGGTGGACTTGCATCCACAGCGGTTTTCAAGACCGCCGCAATCGACCACTCTGCCACCCCTCCGGTAGGCTGGCAGGGCGTGAGGGACTCGAACCCCCAACCAACGGTTTTGGAGACCGCTACTCTACCAATTGAGCTAACGCCCTGTCGTGTCGGTTGCTGCCACGCTGTTTCGGTGCAGCCGGGGATGCAGCAACGTGTCCCCGGCTGCGTCACTTGAAGAGACCAATCCTACGTCAGCACCTCAGCCACGCGGCCGGCACCGATGGTCCTTCCACCCTCGCGGATGGCGAATCGGAGACCCTTTTCCATGGCGACCGGCGCGATCAATTCGATCGTGACCGAAACATTGTCGCCGGGAACCACCATCTCGGTGCCCTCGGGCAGGGTGACCGTTCCGGTGACATCCGAGGTGCGGAAATAGAACTGCGGGCGGTAGTTGTTGAAGAAGGGAGTATGACGGCCGCCCTCGTCCTTGGTCAGGACGTAGACCTCGGCCTTGAACTTGGTGTGGGGCTTGATGGACCCAGGCTTGGCCAAGACCATCCCGCGCTCAACGTCCTCCTTCTTCACGCCGCGGAGCAGAATCCCGACATTGTCGCCGGGCTGCGCGCTGTCGAGGAGCTTGCGGAACATCTCGATGTCCGTGGCGACGGTCTTGCGCGTCTCCTTCAGGCCAACGATTTCAACCTCACCCATCTTGTTGAGGACTCCGCGCTCGACTCGACCGGTGACCACGGTGCCGCGACCCTCGATGTTGAACACGTCCTCGATGCACATGAGGAAGTCTTTGTCCACCTCGCGCACAGGGGTGGGGATAAAGGAATCCAAGGCATCCAGCAGGTTGGCGATGGCAGCATTGCCCTCCGGCTTGTCTGCCAAGGCCGCCGTAGCGGAGCCACGGACGATGGGGGTCTTGTCGCCAGGGAAGCCATACTTGTTCAGAAGATCACGGATTTCCAACTCGATCATCTCGAGCAACTCCGCGTCGGCCAAGTCCACCTTGTTGAGGAACACAACAATCGAGGGGACGCCCACCTGACGGGCCAACAGGATGTGCTCGCGGGTCTGGGGCATCGGGCCGTCTGCGGCGGAAACCACGAGGATGGCCCCGTCCATCTGGGCCGCGCCCGTGATCATGTTCTTCACGTAATCGGCATGGCCCGGGCAATCGACGTGCGCATAGTGGCGCAGCGGGCTCTCGTATTCGACGTGCGAGACGGCGATGGTCACCGTCTTCGTGTCGTCACGCACCGTGCCACCCTTAGTGATGTCGGAGTAGGATATTGCCGGGGCGAGACCCTTGCGATTTTGCACGGCAACGATCGCGGCGGTCAGCGTGGACTTGCCGTGATCGACGTGCCCGATTGTGCCGACGTTCATGTGCGGCTTCGTCCTCTGGAAGTTTTCCTTGGCCATGTGACTACCTGGTTAACGATTTCTGCTTGCGCTCAAACTCAATCCATTCAATCCCGAGCCGCCACGCCCGCCGGTGGAGCCCACGACCGGGCTTGAACCGGTGACCTCGTCCTTACCAAGGACGTGCTCTACCAACTGAGCTACGTGGGCCTCACCCGCACCTGCCTTTGTCGGAACGATGCCGCCCTGCGACGACAGAAAAACTCGGATCCCACAGTCTCCCGCTGAAATCCTTCTTCCCAACAATGGCAACTCGCAAATGAGCCGGAGGTTTTACGGAAGACGGTCTCCTCTTGTCAAAGGTTTTTCCGACGTGCGGCTGAAAGCACCGCCGTTGCTGGCTGCCGCGTCCTCGGCTCGAGCGGGGCGGCGCTTGCAAGTTTCGAGCCCCATGGGTCTCGGAAACGTCCTCTGGCCTGCGGTGTCGAGCATGGCGCCCATTCAGGTGGCCGGACCTTCCCGCTGTTTGCGCGCCAAGATGTGGGAGTCTGGAAGCAGACGGCCACTTGGGCCCGATTTTTGGGGGCCTCAGGTGGACACGGTTTGCCTCGTGCCAAGCCTTGGCAACTCCGTTTCCCTGTCGGGCTGAATGGCCGCATGGCATCCGCCTCCCGCCGTTGTCGGTCCGATCACGTTCATGTTGCCCTTGGGTGGGCGCTGGTTGCAGGCGGGGCACTGCCTCCCGCGCGGTTTCTTGGGGTAGCCTTTGGGTTCCTCGGCGATCCGGCCGGCCCTTTCAGGCTGCCGTCCCGTCGGGTCACGACGTCGGCGATGCGAGAGCGTGCACGGTGGCAAGGCAGTGTGTCGGCGCTCATCACTCAATTGTCGGGGCACCCGGACAAGGGTGCCCGTGTTGGAAGTGGAGCGGGGCCGGTGTGTCCCGCAACATCGCCCGTTCGTTGGAGGGCACGCCGGGGTTCATCGTTGCGGTGCCCCACAGCCATTCCGAGTGGCCCAACTCAACGCCAGGAGGGGGCTGCGGTGATTTCGGGCGATGCGAGCATGGGCCTGTTCAAGGGGTGGGATGTGGGGAACGGGGGGCGGCGTTCGCCATGTGTTGCGTGACTGCTGGCCGCCTGTTGTTGGGTGGAGGTTTCTCAATGCGGCCTTGCCGGATCGATGGGGACTGGGACAATTCTCCCGATGACACTCTTGGATCGGCGCAGATTCCTCGCTCTTGCCCCCTGCCTCGTTGCGGGGGCTTGCGCACGATTCGAGCCTCCGCACGTCCACGTTGAGGACTACGACGGGCGCAAGGTGCGCGTCGCGTGCGTGGGTGACTCGATCACGTTTGGGGCCGGCGTGGAGGATCGCGACAAGAACCATTACCCCGCCGTGCTGGGCGGCCTCCTCGGCTCCAGCTTTGACGTCCGCAACTTCGGCCACAGCGGCGCCACCCTTTCCCGTTCCGGCGACCTCCCCTACCGGGACACCGACGAGTTCAAGGCGGCCACGGTTTTTGCGCCGGACGTCGTGGTCATCAAGCTGGGCACGAACGACACCAAGCCGCAGAACTGGAAGGGAAAGGAAACGTTCGCCAAGGATCTCGAAGGCCTTCTCGACCACTTTGCGGCGCTCCGCACCAAGCCCCGGACAAAGGTTTGGGTGTGCCTGCCCGTCCCCGTGTTTGCCACGCAATGGGGGATCAACGCCCGGACGCTGGACGAGGGCGTCGTCCCCGTGCTGATGGACGTTTGCCAGCGGCGCAAGGTGCCTGTTATCGACCTCAACGACGCCCTCACGGGCCATCCCGAGATGTTTCCCGACAAGATCCATCCGAATGCGGCCGGGGCGCGGCTCATGGCCCACACGATCTTCCAGGCCATCCGGCCCTGAATCGGCCACGGAGGGTTCCTGGCGCTGTCCCGCTTCCATCCCTCGCCTTCACCGCTGACCGTGGACGCCCCTTTTGCCGAGCCCGAGATTCGAGCACGCCGTGCGACCGTGGACGACCTTCCGGGCCTCCACGCCCTATGGCAGCGTGCCGGGCTGCCATGGGACCAGCTGGAGCGCTTCGTCACGGAGTTCATCCTGGTGCCCAACGACGATGGCCTGCCCCTGGCCGCCATAGGGCTTCAGGCCGAGGGCGACCAAGGCCTGGTGCACAGCGAGGCCATCCTCCCGGGCCAGGACGAGCCCATGCTCCGTTCCGCCCTGTGGGAACGCCTCCGGATCATCGCCCGCAACCAGGGCATCGTGCGCCTCTGGACCCTCGAGGATGCGGCCTTCTGGACGGCCACCTTCCAGCCTGCCCTCGCAGGCGACGTCGAAGGCCTGAAGGCCACCTTCGCCGACCCAACCGCCTCCTGGTGGACCTTCGTGCTTCGCGATCCCGCGCGCGCCCAGCGCCTCCTGGACGAGCGCATGGCGCTCTGGGAGGCCCACCGCCAATCCGACGCCGACCGGTTCTCCGAGGCCATTGCCCGCATCCGCCAAGGCGCCTTCATCGTCGCGGGGCTGGTGGTCGCCATGATGATTGGCATGGTGGTGTACCTCGTCGCGCGCCGCCCCGACGCCTTCCAGACGCTGCTGGGACGGTTCCAGCAACGGTGAACGTGCCCGTAACCTCTCCCTCCCCCGCCCCGTCTCATCCCGCGAACCGATCCAGAGGATTCTCATGAAACTGTTGAAGCATCTCTTCCCCACGCTCGTTGCAGGCGTCGTCCTGCTTTCCGCCCCGGGCCTCAGCGCCGCCGACACGACGGCCGACAAGGCACCGGCTGCCGTCGAAAAGCCCAAGGCCGACAAGCCTTCCAACGAGAGCCTGACGCCCGAGGAGCGCGCCAAGCGCCGCAAGGAGGCCGCCGAGAAGCGGGCCGCCCAGCTCAAGGAACTGCGCGCCAAGAAGGACGCGGGCACCCTGACGGACGCCGAGAAGTCCCAGTTGGAGCGCATGGAAACGCAGGCGGAGCGCGCCAAGAATGGGCGGCGCAATCGCGGGCAGGGCGGCGAGGGCTCCCCCAAGAAGGGCAAGAAGGGCGGCGGCGACAAGCCGGCCGCCTGACCTCACAACGGAGGCCGTGGGGCAGGTGGAGCGCCCACGGGTCCACGGGCCATGAACCCGCGCGTTCATGGCCCGATTCGTTTCCCTCACGCAACCGCCTCCGACCGCCCTGCGGCGCACGCGTCCATGGAACCCACCGATGCCGACCTGGTGCGTTCCGTGCTCCAGGGCCATGCCGACGCCTTCAACCACCTGGTCCTGCGTCACCAGCCCCGGCTCTTCCAACTCGCCCGGCGCCACCTTCCCGACGAGTCCGAGGCGGCCGACCTCGTCCAGGACATCCTCCTGAAGGCATGGCAAAACCTTGCTTCGTGGCGGGGCGACGCCCCCTTCGAGCACTGGCTCCTCCGCATTGGCGTCCGCACCTGCTACGACCACCTCCGCTCCCGCCGCCGCCAGCGCGAGGCCACCTTGTCCGAAATGTCCGACGACGAGGCCTCGTGGCTGGAGCGCCATGCCTCCAGCGAGGATCCGGCATCGCATGACGCCGACGCCGCCCGGTCGCTCGTGGCCAAGGTGTTCGACCAGCTTTCTCCCGCCGGAAGGCTCGTCCTGACCCTCCTCGAAATCGAGGACCGCTCCGTCCGTGAAATCGCCGACCTCACGGGTTGGTCGATCCCGTTGGTCAAGGTGCGCGCGTTTCGTGCCCGGGCCGAGATGCGCCGGGTCCTCGCCCGCATGGGCGTCCAAAAATACCTCTGAAGCCGTAACCATCGGCCCCCATTCCTCCGTCGTTATCCACGTCACGTCATGAAGCTCGAGAACCTGAGGAGGCACTTGATGCAGGCAGCCCGCGCCATGCCGGTGGCCGACCACGCGCCGGTTGGCTTCGAGGCGCGCGTCCGGATGCAGATCGTGGGCCGCCTGCCGCAGGCAACGCCTGCGGACATCGCACGGGCATGGCTCGATGGCCTGGCCCGGGCGGCGTGCCTGGCGGGAGCCATCGCGTTTGCCGGTGTGGTGCTCCACGCCCTGGTTCCCGTCGCTCACCACCCTTCCCCGGATCTCGCCCACGAACCGGACCTCCTGGGCCAAGCCCTGCTCGCGGACGTGCCCGGCCTGTTGGACGACGGGGGCATGGAGGAGGGCAACCCGTGATCATCGCCTGGAAGATTTGCGGCGTTGCGGCCTCCCTCTTTGCCGCCGGGGCCATCACCGGCGGCCTGGTTTCGGCCCGGCTTGGCCTCGGCCAGCGACATCCCTCGCCCACCGTTGCGCCCGCCGCCGCCGCGCCTACAGGCACCCTCGAGCAGAACGCGGAGCGCAACCCGCCCGTTCCTTCGCTGCCTCCGGACAACCGTCGCAAGGACCGGTCGGCCAACGGCCCTCGCCCGCCCGGGGTCCAACGCATGGAGGTGCTGCGACACCTCGAGGACTCGCTGCCCCTGGACACGGCCCAGCGCGACCGCATCCGTTCCCTGGTCCAGCAATCCGACGAACGCATCCGGCGCGAATGGGATCCCGTCTATCCCCGGATCCAAGGCGAGCTGCGTGACCTTCGACGCCGCATCGCCGCCGAACTGCGGCCCGAACAACGAGCGAAGCTCGATGCCTTGCTGGACCGGAGGAACCATCGCAGGACCAGCGACGCCGCCCCCGCCCTGAGATAGGCGGGCGCGCGGCTCGGCGGCGCGCATCGGTTCCTCGTGCCCACATCGAATCCCGGCTCGCCAAGGGCGGCGGGTCGCGTTCATCAAAGGGGGGATGAACTCCCGCGTGTTGGAAACCTACGTTGCCTGGGCGTGCTCGTCCTTGCTGGTCCAAGCCCTTCTTGCGGCGTCCGATCCCTTCCCAGGGACGCAGCCGCTCTCGATGGAAGCGGACCCGGCGGCGGCCATGGTCGCCGGCATGGATCGTTGGCTGGACCGCCATGGCGCGGACCTGGCGAGGGCACGGTCGAATGCGTGGATGACCGCGAATCACGACGAGATGCGGGCCGCGCTGCGGCGCACGCTTGGGCTTGGAGAACTGCCCGAGCCGCCGCGCGCGCGACTGCGCATGGAAACGGTGGGCGGCCCCGGCGGCGCCGTGCCGGAGCTGACGGCCCTCGCGCGCCAATCCATGTGCCGCGTCTCGGCCGTTTCATGGGAGGCGGTGCGCGGCGTGCGTGGGGAAGGGTTGTTGCTGGAGCCGACGGGCGCGGTGGTCGCGGACGTGGTGTGGTTGCCCGACTGCGACACGTTGCCCGAGGCGGCGTGCGGGCTCGGAGAGGGCCATGCACCGGCGAAGGCCACGGCGTTGTCATGGGCGGCGGCGGGCTGCCGCGTGTTGGTGTTGGCGTTGGTGGACCGCGGTTCCCGGTTCGCCGGCAACCCGGGGGTTCGTTCGGTGCCGCACTCGCAGCGGGAGACGTTGTGGCGCGCGGGCTGGGAGTTCGGGGTGACGCCGACGGCGTATGACGTGCGTCGTGCAACGGCGGCCGCGACGGCCCTGGGGACGCCTCAGGGACGGCCGTTGCTGGTGGTAGGCCATGGGGAGGGTGGCGTGGCGGCCTTGATGGCGGCGGCCGTGGACGAGCGCTTCCAAGGGGCCTTGGTGGCCGGGGCGTTCGGGCTGACGGCGCGGCAACCCGAGTTGCCGGTGTACCGGAACCTCTGGTCCGTGCTGACGCGGTTCACCGACGCGGAGGTGGGGGCGTTGGTGGGCGGCCGCCGGTTCCTGGTGGTGGAGCACGGCGCGTATCCCGAGGCAACCCACACGGACAAGGGCGGCGCGGCTCCCGGCAGGCTGTGGCGTCCGGCCATCGAGGACGTGCGGGGGCAAGTTGCGCAAGCGCGGGCGTTGGGCGGGAAGGTCTTGCTCGTGGAGCCCGATGCGGCGACGGCGATCGGGGGTTCCAGCCGCGCGGCATTGATGAACGGGCTCGGCATCGCGTTGCCATCGGTGGCGTTTGGACCATGGACCGCCACGCCGGGCGCAACCTTGCCCGACGCGGCCGAACGCACCCGGCGCCAATACGTGGAGGTGCTAGAGGACACCCAATGGCTGATGCGAGAGTCCTCGTATCGAAGGACGAGCTACTGGAAGGAGGCCAGCACCAAGGACACGGCGACGTTCGAGCGGACGGCAGGCGTGTATCGGGAGCGATTTGCGGACGAGGTGGTGGGACGGATTCCAAGGGCTTCGGTGGCGCCGGACCCGAGATCGAGGTGGTTGTTCGAGACGAATGGCGTCACGGGATACGAGGTGCGACTGGAGGTGCACCCGGACGTGTTCGCCCACGGGATGCTCTTGGTTCCAAAGGGAATCCAGGCCGGGGAACGTCGGCCGGTGGTGGTGTGCCAGCATGGGTTGGAGGGACGGCCGACGGATGTGTCGGATCCATTCAAGGACCATGGCGCGTACCATCGGTACGGGTTTCGACTGGCGGAGCTGGGCTTCATCACGTTTGCGCCGCAGAACCCGTACATCGGCGAGACGCGGTTTCGCCAGGTGTTGAGGAAGGCGCAGCCGATGGGGTTGACGTTGTGGTCGTTCATCTGGCGGCAACACGAGGTGATCACGGACTGGCTGGCGGGGCTGCCGATGGTGGACCCGAATCGGGTGGCGTTCTACGGGCTGAGCTATGGAGGGAAGACGGCGATGCGCGTGCCGGTGCTGGTGCCCCGCTATTGCCTCAGTATTTGCTCCGCCGACTACAACGAGTGGATCTGGAAGAATGCGTCGGCCCGCTCGCCCTACAGCTACCTGTGGACGTCCGAGTATGACATGCCGGAGTGGAACCTGGGCAACACGTTCAACTACGCGGAGCTGTCGTGGTTGATCTTCCCGCGGCCTTTCATGGTGGAACGTGGGCACGACGACGGGGTGGCTCCAGACGAGTGGGTGGCGCACGAATACGCGCGGACGCGGCGGCACTACGTTAAGATGGGGATGGCGGACCGCACGGAGATCGAATTCTTCGATGGCCCGCACACGATCCATGGGGTGGGGACATTCCAATTCCTGCGACGTCACCTGAAGTGGTAACGGATGAAGGGTGACGGACGCCCATGCGCGATGGGATGTCGAGGCGAAGGCCGGCACCGAGTGACGTGGGTTTGACGTTTGCCCGCCCGGCGGCCCTCCCCATGCTGACGGGGTGTCTCGCAGCGTCGTCCTCGCGGGCACCGCACGGTGTGACGGCTGCCAGCTTCCCCCGCGTTGGTGCATCTGCCATGCCCTGCCACCGGTCCAATCGCCGGCGCGCGTCCACGTCCTCCAGCATCGCCGCGAGCAATGGCGCCCTTCGAGCACCGGCAGCCTCGTCGGCCGCGTCGTCACGGGCAGCCGCATGACCGTCTTCCACCGGAGCCTGACCCGATCCGAAGTGACTGGCCTCCAGGACACCACCGGGCACGACCCTTGGATCCTGCATCCACAGGGCGAACCGATCGAAGGACTCGTTGCCGCAGCCACGTCCTTGCCCGCGCCCGCCGTGCTTCTCATTGATGGCAGTTGGACCGAAGCGAGCCAGATGCTCCATGTCGTGCAGCGCTGGGGACGTACGGTCCGGCTCAGCCTCGGAACACGAAGCCGATACTGGCTCCGGAACCAGAGGGGGGACGGCAACCTGTCCACTGCCGAGGCGTTGATCGGATTGTATGGGTCCCTCGGGCTGGCAGAGGCGGCCGACGGACTGAGCCTGCACCTCGAACTGCAGGTGTACGCGGGGCTTCGATCCCGGGGCCGGAAGGCCGAGGCCGAAGACTACCTGGCCCAGTCCCCGATCCGAACGCGACTGGCTCCATTCCTCGACAGGCTGCACCAGCGACGGCCGAACCTGGCAACCCTGCCGAGCGGCAGGGGGGGTTCCGAAGAGCCCCCGGGG
Source organism: Verrucomicrobiota bacterium (assembly GCA_046090125.1). GTDB lineage: Bacteria > Verrucomicrobiota > Verrucomicrobiia > Limisphaerales > UBA9464 > UBA6176. The sequence goes on along the minus strand of JBJSZF010000137.1, from coordinate 6,298 downwards.
TCGGCGACGCGTGGCGCTTCCTGCCGGTGCGGTTGACTGATCGATCGCGTGGTTGATGGGCGGTGCCGAAATCCCGGGGATCTGCCGCGAGTCGCCCCACGGGTTGAAGGGGAAGGCGATGTCGGTGGCGCTGTCGAGGGGACGCTACGAGCGGTGAAGGAGGCGATCGAGGGCTGGCGGAAGGCAGGGTGATCTTGGATCAAATGCCCACCCGAAAGCTCCTGCGCATCTTGGCGAGGCCGCCGGACGACCCGGCTCAGGGTGATGTCCAGCCTGGCAACCCCGGGCTCGCACCGGAGACCTCCCTGCGACAGGATGCGTCCAATGATTGCTCTGATCATCGGCACGCATCGTCCCGGTTCCAACTCCGCCAAGGTGGCCCGACACGTGGCCCAGGTGTACGCCCAGCTCGGCGAGCCCCTCGCCGTCATCGACCTCGCCCAGTTCCCGCCCGACGCCTTCGCGCCCGCCGCCTTCGGCCAGAAGTCCGCTGCCGTCGAAGCCGCCAGCAACATCGTCCTCCAGTCCTCTGGCCTCGTCGTCATCGCCCCGGAATACAACGGGTCCTATCCCGGCGTGCTCAAGGCCTTCATTGACCTCCTGCCCTTCCCGGCCGCCTTCGAGCGTCGGCCGGTCTCCTTCATTGGCATTGCAGCCGGCGAATGGGGCGGGCTCCGGACCGTGGAGCACCTGCAAGGCGTGTTCGGGTACCGCAACGCACACATCTACCCGGACCGCATCTTTGTTCCTGCGATTTACTCGAAGCTGGGGCCGGACGGATCCATCACGGACAACGCGTTGGTGGGCCGCATCGAGCGCCAAGCGGCCGGCTTCGTGCGCTTCGTGCGCTCCCTGCCGCCCGCGCCCTCGATCGACCGGACGGGCGTGTGCTCGTGGTCCCTCCAGCCCGGCTCCGCGCAGGAGCTGCTCGAGCGCCTGTCCGGGACCGGCGTCCGCGCCCTCCAGCTTCACCTCGACCCCCTGCGCGAGAACGCCGCCGCGTGGTCCGGAATCGCCCAGCTTTGCGCCGCCCGCGGCATCCGCATCCTCTCGGGAATGATGACCTGCCTCGGCGAGGACTATTCCACGCTGGACGCCATCCGCGTGACGGGCGGCGTCGTGCCGGACGCCACGTGGGAGCAGAACCTCGCGAACTTCGCCGCCAACGCGCGCCTCGCCTCCGCCCTCGGCATCCGGCTCGTCACGCTGCACGCCGGGTTCCTGCCCCATGACGAGTCCGACCCGGCGTTCGCCAAGCTCCTCGCCCGCATCGCGGCGGTGGCCGACCTGTTCGCGGGCCATGGGTTGTCGATCGCCTTCGAGACGGGCCAGGAGGATGCGCCCTCCCTGGCCCGGTTCATGACCCGGCTCAACCGGAGCAACGCCGGGGTCAACTTCGACCCCGCCAACATGATCCTGTACGACAAGGGCGATCCCGTCGCCGCCCTGCGCACGCTCGCGCCGTGGATCCGACAGGTGCACCTCAAGGATGCCACCCGCACCCGCACCCCCGGCACCTGGGGCGAGGAGGTCGTCGTGGGCACCGGCGAGGTGGACTGGACCGCCTTCTTCCGCGCCCTGCGCGACATCGACTTCCGCGGCCACCTGTGCTTCGAGCGGGAGGCTGGTTCCCAGCGCGTGGCCGACATCGACGCCGCCCGCCGGTTCGTCGCGGAACTGAAGTACTGAACAACAGGCCCAACGCCCCGTTGCCACAACGCCGCAGCTCGTCGCCGCGGCGTTTTTGTCATCTATCGGCCCACCGCCATCTCGCCTCGAAGCAAGGGCTGCGCGGGCTCAACCCTGCGCGGCGTAGTAGGCATCGACCTTGGCGGCCACGTCCCGGAACGAGATGTCGGCCTCGTAGATCACCTTGAACTGCTCGATGGCCTCCTCGCGCCGGCCCATGGCCTCGAAGACGGACCCGAGCTGGTAGTGGATGTCCTTCTTCTCCTCGTCGAAGACGGCCTTTTCCTTGAGGGCGTCCTGGAGCTTGCGGGCGGCGAGGTCGTGCATGCGGCGGCGCGCGAAGCACTGGGCCAGCAAGACCATGGCGGGGATGCGGCGGTTGGGGTTGTTCTGCGCCTTTTGCAGCTCCGCGATGGCCTCGGAGACGCGGCCGGCCTTCAGGTATTGCTCGCCCAGCTCGTACCGGACGTGGAGGTCGGTGGGGTTGGCGTCGGCGCGGGCCTTGGCGTCATCGAGAAGGTAGGCCTCGCGCTCGGCGCGGAGTGCCTCGGCCTGCGCGTCCGCGTCGGGGGCATCGGGCGGGATGGCGTGGAGGCGTTGGTCGAAGAGGGCGAGGCGGTTGTCGTGGATGGCCTTGAGGAGGAGGGGATCCTGGACGCCGCCGACATCGAGGGCCTTTTGGTAGGCGGCGATGGCGGCGTGGTGGTCGTGGCGCTTCTCATGGAGCTGGGCGGCCTCGCGAAGCAATCGAAGATTGCCGGGGTCCTGGGCGAGCTTGGCCTGGACGTCCGCGAGCAGGCGGCCAGCCACGTCCGCGTCCTTCACGGTGCGCTGTTCCTGCTCGAGCAGCACCGACTGTTCCTTGTCCTTGAGCACGTCCCGATACGAGCCCGTGCCGCCCTCGAGCGCCTCGTAGCCGCCCTCCGACAACGTGCGCGACGCCAGGATGTTCTTGAGCTTCTCGTTGAGGCTTGGGTCGTGCGGATCGCCGAGCAGCAGGTCCTGGTAGAGCTTCTCCGCGCGCGGGAGCTGGCCCACCTGCGCGCACGTGTCCGCGAGGCGCTCCGCCAGGCGGCGGTCGGACGGGTTGGCCTTGAAGGCGACCTCCAGGCTCAGGATGGCCGTGCGGGGCAGGTCCAGGGCGAGGGCGGCGTCCGCCAGCAACTGGTGCGCGTTCGCGTTGGTGGGGTCGTCGTTGAGGATCTCCTCGGCGACGGCCAGCGCCTCGGCGGGGTTGGACCGGAGGGCGAGGCGGCCCTTGGTCATGGCGTTGGTGCTGCCGAGGAACTTGCGGAAGAGGCCTCCGGACCGGGCGCCGGCCCGCCGATGCTGCGTGGCCCGCAGCGCCTGGCGCGTGTCGAAGCACGCCGGCTCCGCCCTCAGGACCTGCATGAAGAGCTGGATGGCGTAGTCGAGATTGCTCTTCTGCAAGGCCGCGACGCCCTTGTCGTGCAGCTCACGAAGGTTCGCGCGAAGATCATCGGCTGACTTTTCTGCCATGGCCCGAGGCTAGGGATTGGAACGTTGCCCGCCAAGGCCGGGTCCAGCCCACGAGGGCGGTCCAACCCACGAACTCGCGCCACGGGTCGCCGCCGCGTCTTGCAGCGGACGAAACAGCGCTTCACGCCTTGCGTGCGCCGGAGCACGCTTCGCGCATTCCTATGAAGAAGCGCACATGGCGGGTCGCCGGCATCAACTTCGATCACTTCCACATGGGAGACCTCCTCCGCATGGCGTCCGAGCATCCCCAGGTGGATCTCGTGGGCATCTCTGACGAGCAACCTTCGCGCATGGAGGAGGCCGTTCGTAAGCTCGGCATCCCGCGCGACCGCGTCTTTGACGACCACCGCGACTGCCTTGAGAAGGCACGGCCCGACGTGGTCATCCTCTGCCCCGCCGCATCGCGCCATGGCGACTGGGTGCGCAAGGTCGCACCGCACGGCGTCCACATCCTGGTGGAGAAGCCCTTCGCCGGGTCGTTGAAGGAGGCCGACTCCATGGTGCGGGCGATGCCCAAGGACAAGACGTTGATGGTGAACTGGCCGTTGCAATGGGTCCGGTCGCATCGCAAGGCGCATGAGCTCGTGACCCGGGGCGTCATCGGGGACGTCCTCAACGTCTGGCACTTCGGCGGCAACCGCGGGCCGCTGTGGCACGGGGCTGACAAGGACGAGAAGACGGCGGCACAGGTGGCGGCGGGGAAGCCGCATTCGTGGTTTTACCAGAAGCGACACGGCGGAGGGTCGCTCCTCGATTACCTGGGATATGGTTCCACCCTTGGAACGTGGTATCAGGGCGGACGTCGACCCATCGACGTGACGGCCGTCGTGGATCGTCCGGCGGGGCTGGAGGTGGACGAGCATTCCATCGTGGTGGCGCACTACGCGCATGGGCTCTCCAAGTTCGAGACGCGCTGGGGAACGTTCACGGATCCGTGGCACATCCAGCCGCAACCCCGGTGCGGGTTCGTGATCGCCGGGACCGAGGGAACGATTTCCTCCTACGACTACGACGGCTTCGTCAGCGTCCAGACGCGGCGAAGGCCCCGACCCCACGTGGTCGCCGCGCCCGAGCCCCGGGCACCGCATCGCAACCCGGTCGAGTACCTGCTGCATTGCCTCGGGACCGGGCAACCCCTCGAAGGCCCGGTGAGCCTGCCCATCTCGCGCATCGGGCAGGAGATCGTGGACGCCGCCGTGCGCTCGGCCGCCACGGGGCGGACGGTGAAGCTGGCGCCCGGAAAGGCGACGGCATGACGGCCCGGGCCAAGGCGGCGCGGGTGATGGCGGGGGCGTTCCTTTGGGCCATCGCAGGCATGCACTCGTTGCTTGCGGCCGACCGTGCGGCCTTGCTCGCACGCATGGAGGCTGTCATGGGGCCGTTCCCGCGCCACGCTCGCGGCCCCGTTCCGATGAGGGTGTTGTCGGAAACGAACCGCGCAGGGCACGTGTTGCGGGACATCGTGTACGAGAGCGAGCCGGGCTCGTGGGTGCCCGCCTACCTGCTGGTGCCGGACGCCGCGCGCGCCGCAAACGGACCATCGGTCCCGGCTGCGTTGGCGCTGCACCAAACCCATTCCGCTGGGCGCAAGGTGGTCGTCGGGCTCGGCAACTCACCCGACGACGAATACGGCGTCGAGCTGGCCCACCAAGGCTGGGTCGTGCTCGCCCCGGCGTACCCGCAACTGGCCGACTACGCCCCGGACATCCTCGGGCTGGGCCACGCGTCGGGAACGATGAAGGCCATCTGGGACAACGTGCGTGGCATCGACCTGCTGGCGTCGATGGGCTTCGTGGACACGAACCGCATCGTCGCCATCGGGCATTCTTTGGGTGGCCACAACTCCCTCTTCACCGCCGCCTTCGACACCCGCATCCGCGCCATCGCGGTGAGTTGCTCCTTCGACTCTTTCCGGGACTACTACGACGGCAACCCGGACGTGTGGCGCGAGGGCAAGGGCTGGTGCCAGGTCCGTTACATGCCTCGCCTGGCTTCGTACGCCGGACGACTGGGCGAGATTCCCTTCGACTTCGACGATGTCCTTTCCGCCATAGCGCCGCGGGCGCTGTACATCCACGCGCCCAAGGGAGACTCCAACTTCCGCTGGCGCAGCGTCGAGCGCGCCGTGGAAAAGGCCCGGCCCGCATGGGCGGGCGCGCCCGGGAACCTCGTCTTGGACCAACCCGACGGGCCGCATCGGTTCCCTCCCCCGCAACGTGCCCGCGCCCTAAAGGTCCTCGCGGCGCCATGATCCCGCCGCTCTGCGGCAACCCGTCCTCCGCTTCGTGACGGAATCGTCACGGACCGGCCGAAAGCCCGACACGCGCCCCGGACAGTCTGGGCGCCGATGAATCGCTCGGCTCGCCTCCTCCTCGTCCCCGGCCTGGTTGCCGTCGCGCTCCTCGCCGGGTGCGCTGCCTCGTCCGCCCGCCTCAATCGCATCAGCCCCGGCATGACCCGCGAGGAGGTGGTCTCCGCGCTGGGAACGCCCCATGCCATCACGGCCCATGGCGGCGTCGAGTACCTCACGTACAACCTCCTCAACAAGGGCGTGGGCGACATGAAGGAGTACGCCGTGAAGGTGGTCGCGGGACGCGTGGAGTCCTTCGGCGAGAGGGCGGACTTCGGACCGCAGCTTCTCTCGACCAACGCGCCGGGCGGCCGGTAGTGCCCTGGAATGCCTTGAGCCCGTCTTGAAGCCACCACGCCCATGACACCCATGCTTGCCAACGCCCTGACGTTCGCCTTCGAGAAGGCCACCCTCGAGGGCAAGATCACCATCGGCTCCTTGATCGTCGTCTCGATGATTAGCTGGACGGTCATCATCACCAAGGGCCTCCAGCTCATGAAGGCGAAGGGGATGTCCAAGAAGTTCTACCAGGCATATCGCGCCACCAAGGACCCGCTCGAGCTGCTGCGGTCCGGCAAGGAGTTCGCGGGCGCGCCCGCGTACGAGGTGTACGCCACCGGCATGGAGGAGCTGGAATATCACCTCAAGAACAACCCCGTCCGAGCCAAGGGCGAGACGCGCATCAGCCAGGAGTCGTTCTCCAGCGTGCAGGTGGCCCTCGAGCGCGGCGTCTCGGCGGAGGCCATCGCGCTGGAGAAG